>JBJEAW010000133.1:0-10505 GCA_051869435.1 Prevotella sp.
CCATGGATGTTTATCGCCTTGAAGAGGATGGTGGCCTTCTGAAAGAAGGTGGTGTAAGGCTTCAGCTTGGGGCGTTAAGAGCTTGCTCTTATAAGACCAAAGCGGAAGACTGACACCAGGGGCTCTGCCCCCACATACTCTTCAAGGGGTTTATAATGGTTTTTGTGATACGTAACTGACACAGGGTTTTACTGGTAACCCCCTACATGTGATAGTACACAGATAGTAAAAAAAGAAAAAGCTTCCACGTGTCCTCTCGACAAATGGAAGCTCCAAACTACTAATTGTTATGTGAAATTATGATTAGACTAAAATTCATAAGAATTTATTTCACTACATATTTCTTTCCATCACGGATGTATATTCCTTTCTTTACGGCTGACGACACACGGCGGCCGGAGAGGTCGTAGATGACAGCGTTGTCGTCTGCCTCTATTGCCTCAGGCAGTGTGATGCCTGTCGAGATGTCATCGTCGGCGAAACGGAAGACAATAGACTTTGAGGATGCAGTGCCTTCATAGACATAGTAAGCCTTGTTGGCCGCAAGATTCAAGTCAGAGAGATAGTAGAACTTTATGCGTCCGTCAGCCTTCTTGCCGAGGATGAAGAAATTCGCGTTTTTAGTCGGGTCGTAATAGTCTGCTTCTGTGCTCTTTGTGTTTTGAAATGTCTTCTTGCCCAATGAACCTTTCAAGCCTGTTGTCGTGATGATGTCCTGTGCGAGAGCAGGCTGGAAATAGAGCGTTATCTGAGCGGCATCGTATGCTGGAGTTTCTTTTGTTCCCATTCTGAGTATGACAGGTGTCTCACGTGGCAGGGTGTTGTCTGTCAGAGTATTCGTGATATCTGTCAGCTCCACTTCCTCGCTTGGTTTGTTCCTTGGAGTTGTACACTTCAATACTTCCACATCATATGAGGTTCCTGATGCATCCTTAGCAGATGAGAGGTCAACGGCAAATGGCAGCTTCAGCGTGGCGTAATAATAATAGCCCTCAAAATTTGTGTCGCCCTTTCCGGTATCGCTACGTGTCATTTTAACAGGGAAACCGAAATGAGTTGGTGAGGCGAATGTGCCATAGTTGTTGACAGATGTTGCTTTGCCAACTTCAGTAATTTTGAAGGCACTTGACCAATATTTTTGATTAAGAGTCTCGTAAACTCCATTCGCAGAACGAACAGACCAGTTAATTGTACCATCTTCTGCAATTGTTAATACACGCTGCTCTTCCTCCTTATAGTCGTTGTACAAAATATTGAATACTATATTATAAGCTCCATCTGGTATTGCGTATGCAGTCTGAGTATAATTTGTTCCATTGGCTGTACTGCCACTAAATTTGAACGTACCGCTTTGGAATGCTTGCACTTGAAACTCTCCTTTATAGTTGTCCGTACATGCTGCACCTCCACCGGCAACTACTTTGTTACCGTCATTATTATATGGTGTGGCATTTCCCCATCCCATATATCCATCACCATTCATACTTGACAGATAATAGTATGAGCCGGAAGGGTCTTTTGATATTACCCAATAATAAGTATAGTCGGGAGTAGCTGTTTCATCTTTCTGTTCAAGTGTTAGTGTCAATCCATTATTTCTAAGATATCTTTTTAACGTAGTGTTTGTTGCACTATTTGTTGAAGAGAATAGATTTTGCAGTGTTACAATCTTTCCTACCCACGGGTCGGTTGTCTCTTCTGTCTCATCGCCAGAGTCTGTGCTACCACTACTTTCGCCTGAGAATGCTGCCCAATGAGCATCTTCTGAGAGAGTTGAGTAAGTGTAGGAGGTAGTTGTTGCCCTTGTTACGGCTTTGGCTGATGTGCTACTTGTTGTCGCAATATCTTCCAAAGCGTATTTGCGGAATATGATATCGTATATTTCCATATAATCTGATTCAACTTTCAATCTTACACCTTCATCCTCATAGAGTATGGCGATATTCTTGTCATTAGTTACTGCTAATGCGGAATAGGCGGATTTGCCTGTAGTCACAGAATGGCGTGTCCAGCCTGAAGCGAAATCGGAAGGTGAGTCGAAGTCTTCTTTACTGCTAAGCACTTTCCAATATATAGAGACATTACAGCGTTTATCGACGTTCTCAGAATAAGAAGTGCTTGAGCCGTATGGTACGGACTGCAAAGCAATATATACAGGTTTACTTTCGTCACCATTTTCAAGAGCAGGTACAACAAGGATATCTCCATTTGTTGAGTTGTTCTGAGCAGCAGTACCTCCACTTGTTGATGTTGAAGAAACACAGCTTCCCCATGAGCCGGAAGTATAGGTGTCGTCAGAATATGTATATATGTTGAAATATCTTCCGCCTGTCATGCGTGCACTATAAAGTACATTGCCATTAGGTAACTCTACGAGCTTTGCTTCATCGTCATCTGTAGGTGACAATGTGCTACCACCACTGAGAACATTCCATGTGCTTCCAAAATCATCAGAGTAGATGACTTGATTTACCATATTGAGAGTTGTTAATGATGCATAAATGCGGTAATGGGAACCTTTCTTTATCAGTCGGCTTTGGCACATCTTGCCACTTGTAAAGAATATACCCGATGCGCTTGAAAGATTATAAATTTGGCTTGTTACCTCTGAATGGCTCCATGTTCCCGTGGAAGCATCATAGTAGTATTTCGCTACCCTTAGAGGATTGCTACTTGTTGATTCCCCGAAGCGAGTATTCCCCGATGCACACATCATAAGAATATCACCACTCTCACGGTCGCACACAACAGAAGCGTCTCCATGTGCCATCTCATAGGTCTCGCACGAGGTGTTGGTTGTGCCAAGGCCTTCTGCAATAGTTGTGGCTGTGCCCCAGTTGCTTCCATTGTCTGTGCTCTTCCTTGCAATGATGCTTACAGAGCCAACAGAACCGATATCACCCCAAGCTTTTGCGTCTGTCACGCCTGTGCGGTCATCACTGAATGCCCATAGCGTTCCGTCTTTATCAGTGAGTATTGCCGGTATGCGATAGTATGCCTTTGAAGACCCGCTGCTACTCTTGCTGTCAAACAATGTTGTCTGCGCCTTTGCCCCACAAGCCAATGTCAGGGCTGCTATAATGATAGGTAGAATCTTTTTCATAGTCTGTCTTTTTGCGTTTGTTTGATTAGTCCTCACTCCACAAGTTATACTTGTTTTTCTTTTCATCTTCTGCCTGGTCGTTGTCGTCCATGAACAGGTTGTGGCTGTTGCCCTTGCTGAGGGCGTCGTAACCGCTAAGGCCTGTGCTTCCCACTTGTGGGTCCATGATTGACTTGTCCATCTCGATCACGTCGAGCGTAGGCTTCTCGTACTTCTTCTTCATCACAGTCTGTTTTGTTTAGTAAATCTTTAGTTTCTATGTGTGTCGTATTGTCATACCTGAAGGGTGAGATGCTGATGAAGGCCTGTTTGCTTGCCGTCCGTTTAAACGCGGAAAAATTATGCCTACACTGCGGATACAATATAATAGGTATATATGATATCCCTGCGTGCGTGGCTGTGTCAGCCTGCACGGCGGTAGTGTAGTCATAATTTCACTAACAAACGTCTATCAGCAGTTCTCTCTTTTTGCTAATAAATATTATAAGAACCTATGCTTTGTGCTCTCAGGTTTCCACAATATTTATTTTTCTTGTGCAAATTTACAGTAAATATTTTAACAAATATTACCCCCCCCCCCCATTTTTAACAACATTTATACAAATGTTAGACGAAAGCCTGGTTTTTGTGTATCTTTCTGGGCCTGTCGGCGTGAATCTTATGGGTAGAGGACGCCCGGTTATCTCCCGCAACCTGAGCGGTTTGCCAAGGGTGGAGGCTCCTGTTGCTTGGTTTGTAAGCCGGCAAATATGTGGCCGACACGTAATATGCGGATTTTCATGGTTTTATGCTTGTCTTGTGAAAAGCACTCAATGAGGTGGTCATAAATACTGAATGAGCCCCTCATCTGCACTGAATGAGCGGCCAAGAAGCACTGAATGGGAAATTGTGATAATCCAAATAGTATTGTCTGGCGATAATAACAGTAGATTCTGAAAAATGGGACAATAGGAACATCTGGTGTCAACTGGAAAAACAAAAACCGAAATCAACCCCTTGTGCTTGATGCGAAATGTCTCTCACGAGACATTGATGCTGTAGCCGTCTGAAAATCCTTGAGCAAGCTAAGATATTTTCAGTCGGCTACATCATCACCCTATCGGGTTTTCGCATCAATCACAGGCGATAAACATGAATGCCTCTGCTCTCGTTTGCACAGCCATTGATGTGTATCTTGGTTTTTGTGGTTCGTGACAGACACAGGGTTTGGCAGGTAACCCTAAAAATACACACATAAGAAGAGGGGCAGACTACTACGAGTTGTCCCGGTCTCTTTTCGTCTGACCGTCTCGTGTTGTCTGCCCCTGTATAGGTATTTATGTGGTCGTCGTGTGGTCTGTGTTACTGGTGTGCGGTGTGGCTTCGCTGACTCCAGCCTGGCGCCATGGCGCCGTGGAGAGCTTATCTGCGTCCTCCTCCGAAGTGTCCGCTGCCTCCGCCTGAGTGTCCTCCGCTGTGGCTTGAGCTGCCTCCGCCCGATACGCTGCGTGATGATGAGCTGCCGCTTGAGAAGCTGCGTGACGAGCCGCTGCCTGAATAACTGCTTGACGAGCGGGAGCTTGAGCTGCCTGAGAAACTGCGCGACGGACGGCTTGACGATGATGACGACGAGCTGCCGAATGTGCGGTTGAAGCTGTTCGACGGGCGGCGTGTCCCTGTCGATGAGCCTGTGCCGTTGCCCGAGAAGCTGCGCGACGGGGTGTATGTCCTGTTCTCGTCGCGCGAGCCTTCTGTGACAGTCTGGCGTGTGCTGCTCGGACGTGATGCGTCGGTGTGCCCGCCGTATGTTCGTCTGCCGCTTATTCCGCTGTTTGTCGATGTGCCGCGTGGCATGTCGTATGTCCGGCGTGTGGTGTTGAGATTGCCTCGTCCGCTGACATTGTCCCGGCGCACACTGCCGTCGTTGTTGCGGCTTATGGTGCCGTGATTGCCGCCAACGGTGCCACGGCCGCTGTTGTCACGGTAGCCTTGTGGGCGTGAGTTGCGGTCAAAGCCACGGCTGTGGCCGTCGTTAGAGTGCCATCCCTGTGACATCTTGCGGTAGCCTCCGCGGTCCCATCCGCCTCTCATGCCGTAGTCGTGGCGTGCGAAGTGGCGGTCTCTGTACCACGAGCGTCCGCCGTTGATGTGCCATGCGTGTGCTCCGTGGTATGAGTAGAAACATGCCGGACGGCCGAAGTAGAAGTGGGTGTGTGGATAGTATCCGAAGATGCGGAAGTGCCATGCGCCTGCTCCCCAGTATATCGGACGGTAGAAATACTCCAGTCCGCAGAATGTGCGGTACTGCCAGTCGAAGAGTATATATGAGAGGTCAAGATTGCGGCGTGTCCAGTAGTCAGAATAGACATCGCTGGCAGTGGTGATGCTCATGAGATAGTCGAGGTTTACCTCATAGGCTGCCTCATACTGCTCTTCGGTCAAGTCAAGCTCGTATGCCATCTTGTCTGTGAGGAAGAGGGCCTGCTCGCGAGCCTGCTCGTAACTCATTGAACTTGCTGTGAGCGTTGTCAGCATCATTGCTAATGTGAAGAGAACCTTTTTCATAATCGTATGTGGTTTTTGATTGTTTATACTCGTTGTTTCTTTATTTCGAGAGCAAAGATACTGCTTTTGAAGGACTATGCAAAGGGTTTTTCCCTAACATGAGGGGGAATTTTCCTATTCTCGTATATAGGTGTAAGGAAAAAACTTCGACCTGTACGGTTGAAAGCTTTGATAAATGCGGGCATAAAGCCCAACAGCGCATAGCCCATGGTAACCCACTGAGTATTACGGCGATTGACCGATACACCTTGAAAAGGCAGAAGCGTAAACGTTCCTGAAAATATTTACGCTTCTGCCCCTGTAGGGCGTGTAGCGTCCGCATTACATACCCCCAGGGCGTCGCTCCGCTTTGCCCTGGGCTATGCGCTGTTGGGCTTTCAGCCCGTTTTCAACCGTACAGGTCGAAAAACTTTCCTGAAAAATTTGTCTGTTATCTGGAAATTATGTACCTTTGCATGTGGTAGGCTGAACCTCAGCAATTTATAGCAGGCTATGATGAGCCCATTACCTTATACTAATTACACCTTTTATATATACTATGAACATGCAGAAATGGCGTGAGAGCATTCTCAATAGCACATCGCCAGTGTTAATCCCAATCATGACACATCCAGGCATAGAGCAGCTCGGATATACTGTACGTGAGGCTGTCACATCCGGCTCTGTCCACGCAAAGGCTGTCAGATGGCTTGCCGACCATTACGCTACGGCCGCCGCGACGGTCATCATGGACCTCACTGTCGAGGCTGAGGCCTTCGGGGCTGACGTGCTGTTCCCCGAGGATGAGATACCGACAGTCACCGGCCGTCTGCTGAACAGCCCTGACGATATATGGACACTCAGAGTGCCCTCGCTGAGAGAGGGACGCATAAAGGAGTATCTCAAGGCGTGTCTGCTGGCACATAAGGACATAGCAGACCGTCCTGTCTTTGCCGGATGCATAGGGCCGTTCTCCCTTGCCGGCCGCCTCTATGATATGTCAGAGATTATGATGCTCACATGCAGCGACAAGAAGGCTGCCCATAAGCTGCTGGAGACATGCACAGAGTTCATCCTGAAATATGTCGCGGCGCTGAAGGCGACGGGTGTTGACGGCGTCGTGATGGCCGAGCCTGCGGCGGGGTTGCTCTCTGACGCTGACTGCCAGACGTTCTCGTCTGATTATGTCAAGCGGATAGTCGATATGGTTCAGGACGACAGCTTCATCGTCGTCCTGCATAACTGTGGCAACACCGGCCACTGCACGAAGGCCATGGTGAGGACAGGGGCCAAGGCGCTGCATATAGGCAACAAGTGTGACATGCTCACAGCCCTCGCCGATATGCCTGATGATGTGCTCCTTATGGGCAATCTCGACCCTGTCGGCATATTCAAGATGTCAACGCCCGAGGCGGTGGAGAACGCCACGCGCGAGCTGATAGACAAGACCCGCAACCACCGTAATGTGGTCATATCGACAGGATGTGACACACCGCCCCACTGCCCCATGGAGAATATCAACGCATTCTTCAATGCTGCCCGATGAGGACGATGACAGCAACCTGTATGCTCCCATGGCCGCAATAGCGCCCTAATGACTGGCCGGGAAGATGCCATATACACTAACATGCCTAATAACTAACAACCTCAACTAACCATGATAACAGAAACACTACACGCACTCGACTGGACTATCCTTATCGCCTATTTCTTAGTCCTGCTCATTATCGGGCTGTGGGCAAGCCGTAAGGCGAGCGATGGCCAGAACAAGTTCCTCGCGTCGCGCTCGCTGCGCTGGTACCATATCGGATTCTCCATGTGGGGCACCAATGTCGGCCCGTCGATGCTTATCGCCTCTGCCTCAGCCGGGTTCACCACAGGCATCGTGTCAGGCAATTATGCCTGGTATGCCTTCATCTTCATAGGCCTGCTGGCTTTCGTCTTCGCCCCGCGGTATATCGGCGAGAAGATCAGCACGCTGCCAGAGTTCATGGGCAAGCGCTTCGGCCAGTCAACCCGCTCCATCCTGGCATGGTACACGATAGTGACAGTGCTCATATCGTGGCTCGCACTGACACTCTTCGCCGGTGGCGTACTCATACGCCAGCTGTTCGGCATACCAATGTGGATGTCGGCCATGATACTGCTCGCGATATCGGCGTTCTTCACCATTATGGGAGGCTTGAAGGCTGTCGCATATACCAATGTCTATCAGATGGTGCTGCTGATAGTTGTCTCTGCCGTGCTGACGGTGGTCGGAATAATCACGCTTGGTGGCGGCTCGTTCTTCGGAGGCATAGGCAAACTTGCTGACCCTGATATCATACCAGAGAACTACTGGCATCTCTTCCGCTCGAAAGACGACCTCCCCGCCTATTACTGGCTGCCTATCCTGCTCGGCTATCCTATCTCCGGACTGTGGTTCTGGTGTACAGACCAGAGCATGGTGCAGCCCGTCCTCGCGGCCCGCGACCTCAACGAGGGACAGAAGGGAACCAACCTTACGGGATGGCTGAAGATACTTGATGTAGCCATATATATCGTGCCGGGAATAGTCTGCTTCGCCCTCGCCCGCACCGGATTCTTCGGCACAGCGACCATCGACCCTGACAATGCCTATATGGCTCTTGTCGTCAACCTCTTCCCTATAGGAATGGTGGGCCTCGTGATGGCTGTGCTGACTGCTGCTCTCGTTTCTACGATTGGAAGCTCTCTCAATGCCTTGTCAACCGTCTTCACCATGGATATATATGTGAAGAACATAAAGCCGAAGGCCACACCGAAGGAGATATCACGTGTGGGACATACCGTGACAATAGTCGGCGCACTCATCTCTGTGCTCATCACTGTCGCCGTAGATAACATAAAAGGCATGGACCTCTTCAATGTCTTCCAGTCAGTCCTCTCGTTCATTGCTCCGCCTATGGCTGCCGTATTCGTCATGGGTGTGTTCTGGAAGCGCTGTACGACACGTGCCGCTAACTTTGTTCTATCTACAGGTACTGCCATAAGCATCCTTACGGGAATAAGCTATCTGTGGATAATCCCTGGCGCGAGTGAGGCCATGCACTTCATGATGCTCTCGTTCATAATATTCTGCATCCTTATCTTTGGCATGGTTCTCGTCACAACGCTTGACTCTACCAAGGAGAACCGCCAGCCGATGCATGTGGCGGAAGGCAAGACATCGCGCGGAGTGATAGTGTCATGGATTATCCTCGCGATAGTGATGGTAGGGCTATACATATTCTTCAACTGAGCCTGAGCCGTCTTGTGGCGAGGCGGTTTATGCCATGGCCATAAGCGATAATGCCAATAGCGCAGAAATGCTTACGGGGAGCCTCTTGGATAAAAGATGTCCAAGAGACTCCCCGTCAGTATAGTCTTTTTTGTGGCAGGGCTTAATTGAAATACCCGCGCTTTATGGCCTTTAGGAGTTTGTCCATATTTTTCTTCAGTTCATTCCAGTGTTTGCCTTTACCAACGCTTGAATACAGCAAGGCAGAGGCGGCAGGGCCATTGGCCGAGCCGACGTACTGTGAGACAGTAGCCACCTGGATGTCTTCGATGTCAAGCTCCCTGTATGCTTCGTACAGTTTGCCTGTCGGTATATAGAATTCCTTATTGTTTCCCACATCCAGAACGACCGTCGTTGCCAGGTCGCACTCTACGAGCCGCCATTCCTTCTTGGCTTTGCTCCATATTTCTGTTTCTTGGCTTATCATTTTCACAAATGTCTCACGGTTTACTTTCTTGCCATTAGCGGTTGAGCCGGCATCTGATATCATGCAGGTCTCAGGTCTTCTTCTTACGACCTTGTCTGTCTTAATGTCCCGCCTCATGCAGCGTGCCAGGAAATCCAGATTCTCTTGCATCAACACTCTTCCATGGTCTATTCCTCGTATATCATTCAACATCGCGTCAGGCACAAGGTTATGCTCTATCAGGTAGAGCACGAGGTCGGGATTGCATATTTCTGGCTTGAGGCACAGCAGTATTCCGTCATTCTCCGCAGCACTCTTGTCGTAGAAGGGATTGTCTGGACTCTTGACACACTCTGCACTGTTGCTAAGTGTTAGATGACCGTTGGGATTAATAAAGACCATGGTAGGCATTATGACAGATGAGGAAAGGAGTGAGTCGTCCGGAACATTTTCCATACCCGCTTCTGTCCTCAACCATGCGCAAACCTCATTCATGTTTTTGAAGAAGAACAAGCGGCGGCCCCCGTTGCGTTCTATCAGGTCGTCAAACTGGTCCTGATATTCATTATAATAGCTATAATTCTCGTTCTCTCTTTCGCAGTGGGCGTCATATTGTTCCTCGCCCATCTTGATGAAGGTAGAGAGCCCGTTCACGTACCATTCTCCACGGAAAGAGAACAGCGTGCAAAAGACATGAGCGCATTTTCGCATGGCTCCTCTTATGTCTTGGCCGAAGCTGTTGCTCCTGACAGCAAACTGACGTTTCTTGAAATCCTTTATTGTAAGATGCTCCTTATCGGCTTTCAGAATCTTGTATAACCCAAGCGGAGCATACTCCATCTTCTCTATTTCAGCGGCATACTCATCCTCATCGTCGTTCATGTCAATCCTTATCATCTCAGCGTATATCCTCGTAGCGGCTATTGACAATGGCCAAGACTGATGCTCAAAGGCAGAGTAGTCTTCTGTAAGCTCTTTTATCTCCCGATTAGTGAAATTCTTGTTGAGGTTCTTTAAGTTATAATAGTCGTCATCTGATGACGGATTGGAAAACCAGTGTCCCAGATAGCTTCCGTTCTGAAGCCATTCAAGAACATTAAGTATTTGGCAGGGGTCTTCCTGTGTCTCTTCTGAGAATAAGTAGTCGGCAAGTTCCTCATTGGGAGATATCTTAT
>JBJEAW010000134.1:0-10414 GCA_051869435.1 Prevotella sp.
AAGTGTCTCTGCTCTCATTTGCACAGCCATGGATGTTTATCGCCTTGTGATTGATTCCGGTTTTTGTCTTTACAGTTGACACAGGATTTCCCGAGTGCCCCAGCAATATCGCTCAATGGAAAAATCATGGCAATTATGGGGATGCCAGTAAAAACCTGTGTCAACTGGAAATACAAAAACCATGATTAACCCCTTGTGCTTGATGCAAAAAATGCTCTTGCGAGCCATAGATGCTGTAGCCGTCTGACAATCCTTGAGGCAAGCTCAGATATTTTCAGACAGCAGCATCATCACCCTATCGGGTTTTGCATCAATCACAAGGCGATAAACATGTAATAAACCTTTCTTCCGTGACAGAGAGGCGGAATTCCATTTACAGAAGTATTACTGCATTGATGCCGGCACAGATATCATGTATATAATTAGGTAAACATGGTCCAGAGCCAAAAGACAATAAAAACGATGTGTGTTTATTTGGATAAATGGAAAAATATAGGTACTTTTGCAGGCAGATTGCTATCTGCTGCGGGGCATACATGTATGTTCCTGTGCCAGCAGGAGCATAACCGCGAGACAATTATCCTAAAACATCAAAACGCAAAAGAAGATAAGAACAAAATGACATCATTCGAGAGCGACTATAACAACGGTATGCTTCCGGAGATTCTGGCGCGGCTGTCGGAGACGAACGACGAGCGGACACCAGGATACGGGAACGATGTGTACTGTGATGACGCTAAGGCCAAGATACGCAAGGCGATAGGCAACGACGAGGCAGAGATATTCTTCCTTGTGGGGGGCACACAGACCAACACTACTGTGATAGACTCTCTCCTCCTGGGGTGTGAGGGTGTCATGGCCGTAGAGAGCGGACATATCGCTGTACACGAGTCTGGGGCGGTGGAGGCTTTCGGCCACAAGGTTATCACGCTGAAGGGGGCAGACAGCAAGATGAGGGCCGACGATGTGGCCCGTTACATGGACACGTTCCTTGCCGACGAGACATACGGACATATGGTACAGCCGGGCATGGTGTATATCTCCCTGCCCACCGAATACGGCATGGTATATAGCCGCGAGGAGCTGGCGACGCTCTACGAGACATGCAAGCGGTACAGCCTGAAGCTGTTCATCGACGGCGCAAGGCTTGGCTATGCGCTGATGTCTGACGCTGTTGACTATGACATGGGCTATGTTGCCAGCCATTGTGACGTGTTCTACATTGGTGGGACAAAGGTGGGGGCGATGTTCGGAGAGGCCGTCGTGTTCAGCGGGATGAAGGCACCGAAGTATTTCTTCACTACTGTGAAACGCCACGGGGCACTGCTCGCCAAGGGACGTATGCTCGGAATACAGTTTGCGACACTCTTCACTGACGGGCTGTATCTGAGAGTGGCCCGCCATGCGATAGTGATGGCAGGCCGCATCGTCGGCATATTCACGAGACATGACATCAGTATGGCATGTGACTCTCCCACTAACCAGCAGTTTGTCCTCCTCCATCCTGAACGCTACGCCAAGCTGAAGCAGAGAATAGCTTTTGAGGTGTGGGGACACAATGACGACGGCAATATAGTGTGCCGTTTCGTGACAAGCTGGGCGACAACAGATGACGACCTACAAGAGCTTGACAAGGCTCTCGAAGAGACGGCATGATTCCAACTCTGAGGGCAAAAAGGTAAGGAAGACGAAACGTCAGGAAAGACAGGAACAACAAGAATAAGATGGAAATAATTCTAAAATACTTCAAGGAGCTCACCGACGAGCAGAAGAGACAGTTTGGAGAGCTTGACGCGCTCTATCACGACTGGAACGCTAAGATAAATGTCATATCACGCAAGGATATAGACAATCTCTACGAGCACCATGTGCTCCACTCCCTCGCCATAGCAAAAGCCCTGCGCTTCAGGCCGGGCACGAAGGTGCTTGACTTCGGTTGTGGAGGCGGGTTCCCAGGCATTCCGCTTGCGATAATGTTCCCCGAGACACGGTTCCGGCTGATAGACGGTACGGGAAAGAAAGTGAGAGTGGCACAGGAGGTGGCCGATGCCATAGGGCTGAAGAATGTGGAGGCTATACACAGAAGGGGCGAGGAAGAGCACGGACAGTTTGACTTCATCGTGTCAAGAGCCGTCATGCCTCTGCCCGACCTCGTGAAGATAGTCAGGAAAAACTTCTCGAAGAGACAGCAGAACTCCATCGCTAACGGCATCCTGTGCCTTAAGGGCGGCAATCTCGATGGAGAGCTGCATAACTACAGGAAAGTGGTGGAGAAGACTGAGCTGTCAGCTTTCTTCGACGAAGAATGGTTCAAGGAGAAATATCTCATCTATCTGCCTATGTGACGCGCGCCCTTGTCACTCCGTCCCACCCACTGGCCGTAGGGTGGTAATTGATGGCTTCTCCCACCTATACCCAATAAGCGAATAAGCAAACCCGCAAGGCATACCTTACAAGAGAATAATACACTTTGGATTTCACTGCGATAACAAACATAGACTTATGGCTGACGCCTATACTGGGAGGCGGCCATAACATGTTCAGCGACGCGTTCGCCCTTGTCCTGACATCGGGGTGGACATGGATAGCGATGTACCTGACCCTGCTATTCGTTGTCATAAAGAACAACGAGACGATGGCTCAGATAGGACTTGTCGTCCTGTCATGCGGTGTGTGTGTGCTGCTTGCCGACGGCATGGCCGACGGTATCGTGAAGCCTCTCACCATGCGCCCCAGACCGATTAACGACCCCGAGGTGAGGGAGATGATAACGCTTGTGGCAGGAGTGGCCGACAACAACTACAGCTTCTTCTCTGCCCACGCCGCCAACACGATGGCAATAGCGACATTCATATCGCTGCTAATGAGGAACATGAGAATGACCATAGCGCTGATGATATGGTCGCTGATAAACTGCTGGACACGCATATACCTGGGCATGCACTACCCCTCGGACATAGCGGCCGGAATACTCTGGGGCATATTCTGCGGCACAGTGGTATATACCGGATACAGGCGGCTCTATAAGCGGATATCGCCCAAGCTGCACTTCATATCATCACAATACACGAAAACGGGATACGGACTGACAGACATAACCCTCACAATAAACATCATGACAGCATCTGTCATATATGCCATAATGAGGGCGCTTGTCATGACATACTAAGTTGGGGACAAGAATGGTGGAGACTGCGACTCACACCCGAAAGCCGAACCTCAGCAGCTCACCCTCCCCAAAAACAAACGACAGAATAAGATGACAACAGACCCACGCAATATACTCATATCTGATTACAACTACGACCTGCCTGACGAGCGCATAGCGAAATACCCATTGGCTGAGCGAGACTCAAGCAAACTGCTCATATACGACAAGGGAGACATCAGCCACACCGTGTTCCGCGACATAGCCAGCCTTATACCAGAGGGCTCGCTGATGATATTCAACAATACCCGTGTGATACAGGCACGTCTCCACTTCAGGAAAGAGACGGGGGCACTGATAGAGGTGTTCCTGCTCGAGCCATACCGTCCGGCAGACTATGAGCTGATGTTCCAGTCAAGGACAGAGTGTGAGTGGCTGTGTCTTGTCGGGAACCTGAAGAAATGGAAAGGCGTAACGCTCAGACGAACCCTCGACGTGAAAGGAACCGTGACAACACTGACGGCCGAGCATATAGGCGAATGCGGCACAAGCCAACGCGTCAGGCTGGCATGGGACAATGACAGCGTGTGCTTCGCTGATATACTTGACGCCGCGGGCGAGCTGCCTATACCGCCATATCTCAACCGTGACACTGAGGAGAGCGACAAGACAACCTACCAGACCGTCTATTCAAAGATAAAAGGCAGCGTGGCGGCACCGACAGCAGGGCTGCACTTCACTGACACTGTGCTCAAACAGCTCGACAACAACGGCGTGGAACGGGAGGAGCTGACTCTGCATGTGGGAGCCGGGACGTTCCGCCCGGTAAAGTCTGAGAGGATAAGCGGACATGACATGCACACAGAATATGTCTCTGTCAGCAGACACACCATAGAGAGAATACTGGAGCACGACTGTAAGGCTGTCGCTGTGGGCACGACATCTGTCAGAACCCTTGAGAGCCTCTACTACATTGGCACGCACATGATAGAGCATAAAGGCCATGTGACAGACGACGACCTGCATGTGGCCCAATGGGAGCCGTACGACGACAACAGTCCACGCCCGACAACACGACAGGCCATAGAGGCCATCAAGGACTATCTCGACACAAACGGCCTGAACACCCTCCACGCCTCGACACAGATAATCATAGCCCCAGGCTACAGATACAGAATAGTCAGCCGACTGATAACGAATTTCCACCAGCCACAGTCAACACTCCTGCTGCTCGTCTCGGCCCTCGTAGGCGACGACTGGCACAGGATATACGACTATGCGCTCGCTAACGGATTCAGATTCCTCAGCTATGGCGACTCGTCAATGCTCATACCCGACATGCACGACGAGGAATGAGCCTCCCACCATAAGCCGATGGGGTAGGGCAGAGGCATAACAATAAGAAAACATCAGAAAGGACAAATGACAATGATAAAGAAAGGTGATAAAGTGAGATTCCTCTTCGACACTGGCGGCGGCACTGTGGCTGCCGTGAAGGGGAACATAGTCTTGGTGGAGGATGAGGACGGATTCCAGATACCGACACCAATAAACGAGGTTGTGCTCGACTCAACGCAGGACAGCTACTCGACAGCAAACATGGTGGCAGCCATGAACAGAGAGCAGACACGCTATCCCGCCAAGAGCGATGGCCGCAGCATGAAGGCCATGCTTAACGAGGGCATGGACGAGGAGGTGGACATGAGTGCCGCATACGATGACCCTGCCGATAAGGAGATAACCTTCAAGAAGCCTGTCGAGGAACGTAAGGGCGGCAACCTGCTGAACGCTTATCTGGCATTCGTGCCCGTAGATATAAAGAAGGTGACAGACACGGAGTTCGACACATACCTTGTGAACGACTCAAACTATTATCTCCACTACACTTACATGTCTGCCGAGAACAACAGCTGGACAGTGAGGGCAGAGGGCGTGCTTGAGCCTAACACGAAAGAGTATATCGAGGAGTTCACCCTGCGCGAGGTGAATGCCCTCAGCCGCGTGTGCATACAGATGACAGCATTCAAGCGCGAGAAGCCGTTCTCGCTCAAACTGCCTGTCAGCGTCGTGCTGCGCATCGACCAGGTGAAGTTCTACAAGCTACACGTCTTCCAGCCTAATGACTTCTTCGAGCAGCCCGCCCTGCTCTATACCATCATTGAGGACGACAAGCCCGCACGCTCCATTGGCATCGATGCCGACAGGCTGAAGCAGGAGATGTATGTGACAGACGAGGAGGAGGAACAGCAGGTACAGTCCGCCGTTAAGCCCGCAAGGAAAGGTCTGGAGGACGCTGAGGTAATAGACCTCCACGCCGAGAAGCTGCTCGACAATACCGGCGGCATGTCATCGGCCGATATCCTGAACTACCAGCTTGACCATTTCCGCCGGATCATGAAGGAACACCGCCATGAGAAAGGCAAGAAGATAATCTTTATCCACGGCAAGGGGGAGGGCGTGCTCAGACATGCCATAATACACGAGCTGAACTACAGGTACCGCCCATGCACATACCAGGACGCATCGTTCCAGGAATATGGATATGGGGCGACACAGGTCACAATCAAATGATGGGAGGCATATCGTGACGGCATACAAGCAGAACGTTGCCAACGACAAGCAGGAGAAATGACATAGCATCACAGACGAACACTAATAAAGAACGACATGACAAACTACGGATTCATCACTGTGGCGGCAGCCGTGCCGAGGACACGCGTCGCTGACGTACAATATAATGTGGAGGAGATAGAGCGCCTGATAGAGGAAGCCGAGGGCAAAGGCGTGGAGCTGCTCGTATTCCCCGAGCTGTGCATAACAGGATACACATGCCAGGACCTCTTCCGCTCGAGTCATCTCCTCGACGCGTCGGACGACGCGCTGAGCATCCTTACCGACTTCAGTCTCGGGCGCGGCATAACATTCGTGGTAGGCGCGCCCCACCGTCAGGACGACCGTCTGATGAATACTGCCGTCGTCATCTCCAACGGCCAGCGCCACTACGTCCACAAGACATTCCTGCCAAACTATAACGAGTTCTACGAGAAACGATGGTTCTCTGTCGAGGATCTCGACGCCGACCCACGCATCTTCCGCCTGCCCTCCGGCGTGACATTCGGCGTGGAGATATGCGAGGACCTATGGTCGGCCATACCGCCCTCAACGACTCTCGCGACATCAGGCGCTGACATCATACTCAACCTCTCTGCGACTGACGAGCTGATAGGCAAGCACAAGTATCTCCTGTCGCTCCTTTCACAGCAGAGCGCGCGCACCATGTCAGGATATGTCTATAGCTCATGCGGATTCGGCGAGTCATCCCAGGACCTCGTGTATGCAGGCAACGCCATAATATACGAGAACGGCCACCAGCTGGCCCACTCTGAGCGTTTCTCTCTCGAGCCACAGCTTGTCATAGCACAGATAGATGTGGAGCGTCTGCGCACAGAGCGAAGGACCAACACGACATACGGAAGAGCGCAAGGCAAGCTGATGAAGAAAGCTGAGGTGCTGGACCTCGTGCTCGACGACGACGCATACAATAAGGTGCTCAGCAAATTCTCCCTACAGAGACATTATGACGCCCACCCCTTCATACCGAAGACCGACGACATGAAGGCATCGTGCGAGGAGATATTCAACATCCAGGTGCTGGGACTGGCGAGAAGGCTCGAGCACATCAAATGTAAGAATGTCGTCATAGGCATAAGCGGCGGACTGGACTCGACGCTCGCACTGCTTGTCTGTGTGAGGACATTCAACAAGCTCGGCCTCGACCTGAAGGGCATACACGGCATCACCATGCCCGGGTATGGCACGACAGACAGGACACACGACAACGCCGTGGCGCTCATGACACAGCTCGGTGTGACACAGCGTGAGATAAGCATCGTGAAAGCCGTGGGGCAGCACTTTGAGGACATCGGACACAACCCCGGCATACACGACACGACATACGAGAACTCACAGGCGAGATACCGCACCATGTTGCTCATGGATATAGCCAACCAAGTGGGAGGCATCGTTATCGGCACTGGCGACCTCTCAGAGCTGGCTTTAGGATGGGCGACATACAACGGCGACCACATGTCCATGTACGGCGTGAACGTCTCGATACCTAAGACTCTGATACGGCATCTCGTGCAGTATGTTGCTGACTATCAGGTGGGCAAGGAGGCGAGGGCGACGCTGATGGACATCATCGACACGCCAATATCGCCTGAGCTGATACCTGCCGACGAGAACGGCGAGATACAGCAGAAGACAGAAGACCTCGTCGGGCCATACGAGCTGCACGACTTCTTCCTCTACCATTTCCTGAGGTTCGGCTTCTCGCCAGAGAAGATACTCTTCCTCGCCACCAACGCCTTTGAGTTGCTGTATGACGAGGAGACAATACGCCACTGGCTGAACATCTTCCTGCGCAGATTCTTCCAGCAACAGTTCAAACGCTCGTGTCTGCCTGACGGACCAAAGGTGGGCAGCGTGTCACTGTCACCACGTGGCGACTGGCGTATGCCATCTGATGCGGCATACGACCTGTGGAAGCTTTAGGCTTACGGACACAGACCGTCTGGCATGTATTATTCATGCCGGACGGCTGACTGTCATTGTCGGGCAGGCTATATAAGATGGTCTGACTTTCCTGAAATAAGATAATAGACTGACTACTTAACCGCTGCAAGGGGTATGGAGACATACCCCTTGCAGCGGTTAAGTAGTTTATTGGGGTATAGGTGTGGGCTTGTTGGGCGCGTGTTTACCCCATATGCTGTCCGGCAAAGACACGAGATTGTAGCCACCCGAACAGGGCGAGATGGCTCTACCGGACAGTAACGTATAAATATTGGCGCAAACTACACGTATAGGGCATGATTTGTTATGTATTTGTATAAATGTTGTTAAAAAATCGGGGGGGGGGGGGGGTAATATTTGTTAATTTATTTAGTGTAAATTTACACAAAAAAAATAAATATTGTGGAAACTGTGAGACGTGAATGACAGCCTCGCATGATATTTATTGGCATAAAGAGAGAACTGCTGAAAGACGTTTGTTAGTGAAATTATGACTACACGACTGGCGTGCTGGCTGACTCAGCCACGCACGCAGGTATATCATATATACCTATGTATATATTGTACCCACAGTGTAGGCATAATTTTTCTTTGTGTGGTGATAAAAGTACTAACGTATGTTAATGCTTGTTCTTGCTTGTTTCAGCCCTGTTTAAGTGGCTAAATTAACAAATCTTTCATTCACACAACCTATTGACTTTACAAGTAGAATAGCAAACATCATATTATTTGATGAAAACAACCATTTTGCATGTCGTTTTTTTGATTTAACACCCTTTAGTACTTTTATCACCACACAAAGTAATTTTTTCGCGTTTAAACGGACAGCAAGCAAACAGACAGCGAGCAGCAGCATGACACTCTCACCCCTCACGTATGACAATACGACACACATATAGAAACTAAAGATTTACTAAACAAAACAGACTGTGATGAAGAAGAAGTACGAGAAGCCTACGCTCGACGTGATCGAGATGGACAAAGAATTGTTGGGGCTTGTTACGGCAAGCAATGGCTATTATGATGCATGGAGCAAGAAGAACAACAATCTCTTCGACATGGAGACGGACAAAGAGGCCGACGAGGACGAGATAGTGAAATCAAAGTATGACCTTTGGAGTGAAGAATAACAGCATAAGCATAAAACAAACGCAAAAGTTATGAGACATATATTTTTACTTTTTATACTGCCATTATTTGCAAGCAATGTCAATGCACAGGTAAAGGTGGCAGACACGCAAGGTAGCCAATACTATAGAATACCTGTCATACTGAAGGACAACGACGGAAACCTCATTGCCCTGTATGATGACAGACATAGCTCAAATGCTGACCTTGGAAATCATGAGATAGACATTCTCGCCAAGACAAGTACAAATAACGGCGAGAGCTTTGGCAATGCTGTTGTGGCTGTGAATGGCGATGGATCATCATCATTCGGATATGGCCATGGCGATGCAGCTGCTGTATGCGACCGTGAGACAGGAGACATTCTTGTACTGTCTGCGTCAGGACAATATGGATTAGGTTCGTCAAATGCCTCTGCAGAAAAAAGTGGAAGCTCCTATACTCTAACTCTCAACCAAATCATACGCATTGGTAAATCCGTTTATTCAAAATCGACCAATTCATGGGGAACTTGCGAAGATATTAGCTCACAGATTTACAATCTGTATGCCAGCGATATATACAGAAGTAGTGGCAACACGTCTGGAATCCAAGGCATGTATGTATCTACAGGCCGTCTGTGTCAAAGCAGTAAGATAAAGGTGGGATCTCATTATAGAATATATGCAGTCTTAAACACTTGGAACAATTACAATTCAACCAACCCTGGCCCACGTGTTATATGCTCTGACGACTTCGGCAGTACATGGAAAGCTTTGGGAGGAGTGACATCGACCCCATGCTCTGGTGGCGACGAGACGCAGATAGAGGAACTTCCTGACGGAAATTTGTTGCTTAGCAGCCGAGTTCGTAAAGGTACAGGAAGGATATTTAATGTTTTCACATATCAAGACACAAAAGGCTCTGCTAATTATATTGCAGATGATGCCATCAGTTATGAAGAAGGAACATGGGGTACAGCTGTCACGTCAGGGGCAAGTAACACATCCGGACAGACATACGCAGCCAGCTGTAATGCCAGCCTGATGATTGTGAAGGCTCTCAGAAAAAGCGACAACTCTGTGGTGAATATCGTGTTGCAGTCTGCTTGTATGAGTAGCAGCAGAATGAATATGGGAATATACTGGAAAGAACTGCCAGCAATGCATCCATACAAATATGCTGATTTCCAGACAGGATGGAATAGTTTCACCATTAATTCAGAATACGCATGTTACAGCTCGATGGTTTTAACCAAAGACGGAAAGGTTGGCATATTCTATGAAAGTCAAGCAGACAACACTTCCAATTCGGGCTGTTATGACCTGATGTTTAACAAGTACAGCCTTGAGACTATAACAAGCGACAAATACTCTGCCATGACCTTTGATGACGGCATGGAGCCGCGTGTCATGTTGCTCAAGAGTGTAATGAGCGGAAAGAAGAATGAGTCCAGATACATCTACAACGATGGTATGACAATGAAAACTGTCTTGAGCACGACAGCAGAAAAAGCGTTAAGCCCTGACTATAGGGTGGTTCTATAAATTCGCAAAATCGAGTGGAAGCCATTCCGTTTGACTC
>JBJEAW010000135.1:0-2377 GCA_051869435.1 Prevotella sp.
CGAATGATTATTCACACGGACTTCACGGATGTCCACGGGTGATTATTCACACGGATGTCCACGAATGGTTATTCACACGGATGTCCACGGAAGGTCACGGATGATTATAAGTATCTGATATTTGTTGGGGTTATCCTCCGTGACCGTCCGTGGGCATCCGTGTGAAGGCTTTTATCAGTTGTTGTTTTGAAGAGTATTCCTCTGTGACGTCCGTGGGCATCCGTGTGATAGATATTAATACCCTGTGTGATAAGTTCTCGGTGTGAGGATTAATGTGAAGAAAAGTTTGATATACGATGGAACTCGAATTTCTCTCTTCCGAAATTCATCAGAAAGCCGACCTTGTAGCCTGTTATCTTCAGGTAGTTGATAGTTTGGGCTTTATAAACTTTATCCATCTCGGTGACAGCCTTTAGCTCCAAGATAACCTTGTCGTCAACAACGAAGTCGGCAAAATACTCACACTGTAGGCATTTCCCATGGTAAAATACATCGAGCCTCTTCTCCCTCTCGAATGGTATTCCCATTTCTGTCATTTGTATAGCAAGAGCTTCTTGATACACCTTTTCAAGGAAGCCACACCCCAGCTCCTTATGAACTTGATAGGCCGCTTTGAGTATCTTGTCTGTAAGAGATTCGTATAGTAGCATGGTAATAATGTGTATTGGTCATTACACTGGCATTTTCCTTTACATGGACGATGTTTTTTCATCACACGGATGTCCACGAATGATTATTCACACGGACTTCACGGATGTCCACGGGTGATTATTCACACGGACTTCGCGGAAGGTCACGGATGATTATTCACACGGACTTCGCGGATGTCCACGGATGATTATTCACACGGATGTCCACGGAAGGTCACGGATGATTATAAGTGTCTGATATTTGTTGGGGTTATCCTCCGTGACCTTCCGTGGGCATCCGTGTGAAGAATCTATCTAAGCCATCCGTGTGAAGAACCAATATTCTCCGTGTGAGAAGATGTTTTCCGTAGCCCTCTGTGATCAGCTTCTGAAGACCCTGTCCCATTTGCTCCCGGTCTTTGCCTCCTTCTTGTGTATGAAATAGTTGATGACGATATGCATCAGGACGAAGAGCGTGGCGTCGAGGAGAAGGATGAGCGTCTGGCTCATGGTCGCCACGAGGTAGTTAAGGACAACCACGAGAGCCGACAGCAGCAGGATGGTCACCATAGTCCAGCGGCCCGACATGCCTGTGCGCATCAGCTTGTGGTGGATATGGTTCTTGTCCGGCAGGAAAGGGTTGCGGCCGTCACGGATGCGGCTCATGAAGACACGCACCACGTCAAGCAGAGGTATGGTGAGCGTTGACAGAATGACGATGCCCACGTTATGGAGATAAGGGTTCCAGACAGGATGGGCCTGCCAGAAGTGGAGCACGATAAAGCTGAGGGTGTAGCCGAGGGTCAGCGAGCCGGCGTCGCCCATGAATACCTTGTTACGCCCGCCGAAGACATTATAACAGAAGAACGCTATGATGACCCCCAGATAAGCTATGGCGAGCATAGCCCATACTATATCGCCCGACATGACGCAGAGGATGACGGCCATCGTAAGCGAGATGGCCGACAGGCCCGAGGCGAGGCCGTCGATACCGTCTATGAGGTTCATGGCGTTCGTCACATAGACGACGAAGAGTGTCGTCAGCGGCATACCTATCCAGAAAGGCACACGGTCGATGTAGAAGACATGCTCGAAAGACGCTATCCACAGGCCGCTGACACACAGCAGCAGGGCCGCCGATATCTGCACGATAAACTTCAGGTGGTAGCCGACACCATGCACATCGTCATATATCCCGAGGCAGTAGAGCATCATGCTGCCGGCGACATAAGCCACGAAATGCTCTGGGGCGCCCTGCTCGTTGATGTCGTTGAAGGTGATGCCGAAGCGTGACGCTATGGCGACCGTTGTCGCTATGGCGATGATGACGGCGGGCAGGAAGGCCACACCGCCAAGACGCGGGATGGGGATGGTGTGCACCTTGCGGCTGTCGGGGAGGTCATACAGGTGCATCTCGCGGGCCAGTGACACAAGGCGAGGTATGGCGAGCGTCCCGATGACGAGTGAGATGAGGAGTGTGAATAATAGTATTATGGTTGGTGTCATTCTTCTTGCATGTATAGGCCGTTGACTGGCGCCTGTATGACTGGGAATGCTGTCACGCTGCGCCTTTTATATATAATAACGGCATACATGGATATTTTATTGCATGCAGACACGAATATTTTTTCTGTCAGTCACGCGGAATGTTTTCCTTCACACGGAGTATCGCGGATAGTCACGGGATGTTTTCCTTCACACGGAGTATCGCGGATAGTCACGGGATGTTTTTCTTCACACGGAGTATC
>JBJEAW010000136.1:0-10266 GCA_051869435.1 Prevotella sp.
TTATGAAGATGTTGACAAAAGTCAAGGACATAAAGGAGGGACACATTAATATATAGGGGGACGGGGAAGCAGGACACGAGGGGGGGACACGAGGGGGCACGAGCCAAAAACGGCTCGTGAATTGGAGGAAGAGGCACGGACAACCCCACGGCAAAACCGTGGGGAACAGTGGCTATGAGGGATAGAGGGAGAGGAGGGAATAGCGGGCGGACATGGCACTCTGACAGTGAATTAACATTTATTATGAGCACAAAAAAGGCATATTTCATCGAAATAGTGTACCTTTGTGAAAACTATATTAAAGAAAGCAACAAGAGGTGGAGGATTGCTGACATCAGTCTTCTGAGAATGGCATACTGGGGTGTCTGGATGCGAGAAGGTGGCGATGCGTTCCATGCTCATACATAGAGTAGGCGTGGAACATACACTGACGTTATCGCAGCAGGCTGTGCACGGTAACGCCAAAGCTCTCCATTGCCAGCCTTTGTGTATAATGGCTAATGGATGTACAGCCAGCGGACGGTGTAAGAGTATGGCCCACACCGAGTAAGGCCAAGTATCTGCCCCCGCCTAAAAGAACGACAGAACAAATCGCAGGTATAAAGATAATGAGAAACTTTGGAGACTTCACGGCAGATGAGACGCGTTACGAGACATCTGCGATAGCGATTCTTCCTGTCCCATATGACGGGACAAGCACATGGATAAAGGGCGCGGACAAGGGGCCAGAGGCTTTGCTTGAGGCGTCGTACAATCTGGAGTTTTACGATTTGGAGACAGAGACAGAGGTTTACAAAAAGGGTATTTCCACATTGAGCCCGGTATTAACATCTGACAGCCCTGAGCACATGTCGGAAGATGTTGAGCGGCGTATGGACAAGATATATGATGACGGCAAGTTTCCTGTCCTCATTGGTGGGGAGCACTCGGTCAGCATCGGTGCGTTCCGCTCAGCATCAAAGCATTACCCTAGGCTATCCATCCTTCAGCTTGACGCCCACTCAGACATGCGTGATGAATATGAAAGCTCGAGCCATAATCATGCCTGTGTGATGGCCCGTGCCAAGGAGGTGTGCCAGTCGATAACACAGGTAGGAATACGCAGCTCGGCAATAGAGGAGCGGAAGAACATAGACCAGGAGCGTATATTCTACGCCCACCGGCTTCATGACATGGCGGACTGGGACACCGCTGTCTCGCGCCAGCTTAACCGTGATGTGTATATCACGATAGACCTTGATGTGCTTGACCCCGCCTATATGCCCTCGACCGGCACGCCAGAGCCTGACGGCCTGACATACCGTCAGGTAATCCGGCTTCTGCAGCGTGTTGTCTCTGAGCACAATGTTGTCGGGCTTGACGTTGTGGAGTTATGCCCCAACAGTGTGAACAAGGCTCCCGACTTCCTTGCTGCCAAGCTGATATACCAGTTTCTGAGCATGAGGTTCAAGTAGAGCCTCCCCCCACCCTATCGGTATGCCATGTACCCATGGAAGGCTATTCGGAGGGATGGCTGTTAGAAGAAGACAACAATGAGTCCGCAGAGTCCTCAATTCTGTACTCTGCATCCATAATATCTATCAAGAAGAATAAATGTCAAAAGTATTAATTATCGGTGCCGGTGGTGTAGGAACAGTAGTGGCACACAAGGTTGCCAAGGATGATGTATTCACAGACATCATGCTGGCGAGCCGCACTAAATCCAAGTGTGACCAGATAGCAGACGCTATAGGTGGTGGCAGGATTAAGACGGCCCAGGTTGACGCAGACAGCGTTGACGACCTCGTCACTCTGATGCGTTCCTTCGGTCCGGATCTTGTAATTAACGTTGCCCTTCCCTATCAGGATCTCACTATTATGGACGCTTGTTTAGAGTGTGGTGTCAACTATCTTGACACCGCAAACTACGAGCCGAAGGACGAGGCCCACTTCGAGTACAGCTGGCAGTGGGCATACCATGACCGTTTCAAGGAGAAGGGCCTCACCGCAATCCTCGGTTGTGGCTTCGACCCTGGCGTGTCGGCCATCTTCACAGCCTATGCCGCCAAGCATCACTTTGACGAGATACACTATCTGGATATTGTCGATTGTAACGCCGGTAACCATGGCATGGCTTTCGCCACAAACTTCAATCCGGAGATAAACATCCGTGAGGTGACACAGAAGGGGCGCTACTATGAGGACGGAAAATGGATAACGACAGAGCCACACGAGATACACAAGCCTCTGAATTATCCTGAGATAGGCGAGCGCGAGTCATACCTCATATACCACGAGGAGCTGGAGTCGCTTGTGAAGCACTACCCGTCAATCAAGCGCGCGAGGTTCTGGATGACATTCGGGCAGGAGTATCTGACCCATCTTCGTGTCATACAGAACATCGGCATGGCGCGCATTGACCCTATCATGTACAACGGTGTGGAGATTGTGCCGATACAGTTCTTGAAGGCTGTCCTGCCCGACCCCAAATCGCTTGGTGCCAACTACCACGGCCAGACATCCATCGGCTGCCGCATCCGTGGCATAAAGGACGGCAAGGAGCACACATATTATATATATAACAACTGTGACCACGAGCAGGCATACAAGGAGACTGGCACGCAGGCTGTCAGCTTCACCACCGGTGTGCCGGCCGCCTTGGGAGCGTCGATGTTCGCCCGTGGGCTGTGGAAGAAGCCTGGTGTGTATAATGTCGAGCAGTTCGACCCAGACCCATTCCTTGCTGAGTTAGGCGAGAAGGGACTGCCTTGGATAGAGAAATTCGACATAGACATCGAGCTATGACAGACAAAGACCGCCTATGGAGGGAATGGGACCTGAACGGTGTCCCAAACCCTTCATATATACTCCATGCCGCGGCGCTGGGGTCGAACCTTGAGGTTATAGACCGTGTGAGGCGTGAGGCAGGTGTATGCATCATAGCCGCCCTGAAGGCCAATGCCACGTGGGCTGTCTTCCCATTGATACGCCAGTACTGTGACGGGGCCACTGCAAGCTCTCTCTCTGAAGCGCGTCTCGTGTATGAGGAGATGGGTGTGAAGGCTCACACATACGCCCCGGTATATACCGATGAGGAGATTGACGGCATCATAGCGTGCAGCAGCCACATAACGTTCAACTCGCTCGGCCAGTACGCCCGGCATGGTATGAAAGCCCATAAGGCAGGCATCTCATGCGGATTAAGGGTCAATCCCGAGCACAGCACGGTGGAGACGGCGCTATATGACCCGTCGAGCCCGCAGTCACGTCTTGGCATACGCTCAGCCGACCTCCCTGTCCTGCCAGAGGGCATCGAGGGACTTCATTTCCACTCGCTATGCGAGTCGCGCCCCTCTGACCTCCGCCAGACGCTCTCAGCCTTAGAGCAACGCTTCGGCCATCTGCTGCCCGAGGTGAAATGGCTCAACATGGGTGGCGGACACCTCATGACCCACAAGGACTATGACGAGGACGAGCTGATAGGCATACTCCGTGAGTTCCGCCAGCGTCATCCCCACCTTACCGTCATCCTCGAGCCCGGCAGTGCGTTCACATGGGACACCGGCGTGCTGCTTGCCCGTGTGGAAGACATCGTATGTAATGGCGGGCGTAGGACAATGATGCTTAATGTATCGTTCGCCTGCCACATGCCCGACTGTCTCGAGATGCCCTACCAGCCCGATATAATCGGTATGCACAAGGCGTGTGACGGGGAGGAAGGATGGTACATGGGAGGCAACTCATGCCTTGCCGGCGACACTTATGGAGCATGGAACTTTGACGATGAAAGCCACCAGCCGTCTGTCGGCGAGAATGTTGTCTTCAGGGACATGATTCACTACACGATGGTGAAGACGACGATGTTCAATGGTGTCAGCCATCCCTCTATAATCGTTTACGACCCAGAGACGGGATACAAGAAAATAAGAGAATTCGGATATATGGACTATAAACAGCGCATGGGGGCACTCCCATAGCATTAACAGGTACAGAAAAACCAGACAAGAAATGAGAAAGTGGACAACAGAAGATTCTGCTGAGTTATACAATATAAACAGCTGGGGCAAGGGGTATTTCTCTATAAACGAGAAAGGCCATCTCACCGTCACGCCGAAGGAGGGCGGCCCCGAGATAGATGCCATGAGCCTCATGGAGGAGCTTCAGGGCCATGACATATCAGCCCCGGTGCTGCTCCGTTTCCCAGACATACTTAACAACCGCATAGAGAAGATATCAAAATGTTTCGAGCACGCCGCTGAGGAATATGCCTATACGGGCAACAGCTATATCGTCTATCCTATCAAGGTCAACCAGATGCGCCCTGTCGTCGAGGAGCTTGTCAACCACGACCCGAAGTACAAGGTGGGCCTGGAGGCCGGCTCGAAGCCTGAGCTTCATGCCGTGCTGTCGATAAACACCGATACCGACTCGATGATTATCTGCAACGGATATAAGGACGAGAGCTACATAAAGCTCGCCCTTCTCGCCCAGAAGATGGGCAGGAAGATATATCTCGTGGTGGAGAAGATGAAGGAGCTGCACACGATAGCCGCCTTGTCGAAAAGGCTGAACATCAAGCCCAACATAGGCATACGCATAAAGCTGGCCAGCTCTGGCAGCGGCAAATGGGAAGAGTCAGGAGGCGACGTGAGCAAGTTCGGGCTAAACTCAAGCGAGCTGTTCGAGGCCCTTGCCCTGCTCGACAAGGAGGATCTCAGAGACTGTCTGAAACTTATCCACTTCCATATAGGCAGCCAGGTGACTAACATACGGCGCATAAAGACAGCGCTGAAAGAGGCGATGCAGTTCTATGTCCAGCTTCAGAAGATGGGCTACGACATCAGGTTTGTGGATATCGGCGGAGGATTAGGCGTCAACTATGACGGCACCCACTCGTCCGTCTCAGGCAACAGCATCAACTACTCCATACAGGAGTATGTCAACGACGCCATATACTCTATCGTCGATACATGCAAGAAGAACAGCCTCGCCCAACCCGATATCATCATCGAGTCAGGCCGCTCGCTTGCCGCCCACCATTCTGTCCTCGTCTTTGAGGTGCTCGCCAGCACCCATCTTCCTGTCTTCGGCGAGGATGAGGAGATAAGCCCTGATGCCCACGAGCTTGTGAAAGACTTGTACGAGATATGGGACAACCTCTCGCAGAACCGTCTTCTGGAGATGTGGCACGACGCGACACAGATACGCGAGGAAGCTCTCGACCTTTTCAATCTAGGTCTGGTGGACCTTGAGACCCGCGCTGTTGTCGAGCGACTCTTCTGGACCATAGCACGCGAGGTGAACGCCATGGTGGCCTCATCGAAGCATGCGCCTGACGAGCTGCGTGTCATAGCGAAGAGCCTGCCGGAGAAATACTTCTGCAACTTCTCGCTATTCCAGTCGCTCCCTGACTCATGGGCGATAGACCAGATATTCCCTGTCATGCCTATCTCACGCCTTAACGAGAAGCCGAAGCGATATGCGACACTCCAGGACATCACATGCGACTCAGACGGAAAGATAGACAATTTCATCTCTACATCAAACAACTGCTACCACCTGCCTGTCCACCCTCTGCGCGAAGGCGAACCGTATTATATAGGTGTGTTCCTCGTCGGGGCATATCAGGAGATACTTGGCGACCTGCATAACCTTTTCGGTGACACCAACGCCGTGCATATAAAGGTGAAGGACGGCAAGTATGTGATAGACAAGATTATAGAGGGAGAGACCATCGCTGATGTGCTCGACTACGTGCAGTTCGACCCCAAGCGCATGGCACGCTCCATTGAGGTATGGGTGAACCGCTCGATAAAGCGCGGCACGATAACAGCCGACGAGGGACGGGAGTTTATCTCCAACTATCGCTCCGGGCTATACAGCTACACATATCTTGAGGGATAGACCACAGACAAGGAGCGAGACAATACCCCTTGTGCCAGAATACGAGCATACCGGCAGCAGACGGATTCCACATCCGATGTTGCCGGTAAGCTTTTTTTTGTTGAGGGATGGATGGGCAGCTAACTGTTCAGTAAAGCACTTTCATCCCTTTGTTTATGATGGGCAGAAGTGGGATTCTTGACACAAACAGAATCCAGTTAAAAAATCACAAAAAGCCGAACAGGCCATTGGAAGATACTGACATTTTCGTTATATTTGCATCACAATTGTATGAGATTGTATCTTTGTTTGATTGTTTTACAACAATTATCATCTTTAACTTCTAACTTTACGACTATGAAAGGATTGTATTATTCTTGTTCGCTATGTCGAGCGCATTGCCACTCACATACGCTGGCGAGCCCGTTGACGACAATGAGGTCGATCAGACATACCTCATCACAGAGTGTGGAATAACAGTAAGAATACCTAATAAGGACTATACACCTGAGGAGATTGAGGAGTTGATGGATAAGTACACAAGATTATACTGCGGAGATTAACGATATCATAACTATCACGACAAGAAGTCTCTCTGTCAATTGACTCATAGAGAGACTTCTTTAATACCACCATCTTATGCGTCACACACTTGCTATCATAATGTTTTTCATTCCCTTTCTCGCCCATTCACAGGATATGGTGAGATATAAGGTCAGCTATATGTTCAGGTATAGTGACCGTCTGCCTCTTCTTTTCAGGGAGACAGAGATGACACTTGAGATTGGAGACAAGCAGACGGCTTTCTACAGCAGATGGTATAAGATAAAAGAGGACATTTATGACAAATATAGAGGACGGGACGACGAGATGACACGTGAGCTTGCAAAGGTTCCTGTACGCTCATTGTTCTGGAAATCCTGCTATACCAATACTCCAAAGGATGGAGAGATAACAGAGGGGGTAGGCAATCTCTCACAACTATATTACATAGAGCCATTGGAAACACCCCAATGGACACTCCTCGACCGCGACACGACGATTATGGATTACACATGCTTTGCTGCCGAGTGTGACTTCCATGGCCGCCATTGGACTGCGTTCTACACGCCTGATATACCTGTCTCGGCAGGACCATGGAAACTGAGGGGACTACCAGGACTCATACTGTATGCGGAAGAAGCGGACAGCATCTTCCGCTATGATGCATTCGAGGTGATGAATGGTGATGGAAGTCCTCTCACTAAAATGCGAAGCGTATATAAGCAGTGTACGAAAAAAGAGTTCTACGATATAGAACGTATGAGTTTGGAGGACTCTGACAGATACATGAGACTTATGGGTTATGAGCCGGGGGAGCCCATCGGAATACGCAAAGACCAACTAAAGCGCAAGGCCATCTTCCTTGAAAAAGAATATGGAGCGCAGGAAGAAAAGCCAAGCAAGACGGCATCGAAACAGTAATGGCTCATACTCTATACGACCAGCATCCTCATAATATAAAAAAAACAAGACTTTTTATGCGCCACACACTTGCTATCATAATACTTCTCATTCCCTTTCTCGCCCATTCACAGGATGTGGTGAGATATAAGGTCAGCTATATGTTCAGGCATAGCAACCGTCTTCCGCTTGTTATCAGAAATGATGAGATGACACTTGAGATTGGAGACAAACAGACGGCTTTCTACAGCAGATGGTATAAGATAAGAGAAGATATATGTGAAAAATATAGAGGTAGAGACGACGAGATGACACGTGAGCTTGCAAAGGTTCCTGTACGCTCATTGTTCTGGAAATCCTGCTATACCAATACTCCAAAGGATGGAGAGATAACAGAGGGGGTAGGCAATCTCTCACAACTATATTACATAGAGCCATTGGAAACACCCCAATGGACACTCCTCGACCGCGACACGACGATTATGGATTACACATGCTTTGCTGCCGAGTGTGACTTCCATGGCCGCCATTGGACTGCGTTCTACACGCCTGATATACCTGTCTCGGCAGGACCATGGAAACTGAGGGGACTACCAGGACTCATACTGTATGCGGAAGAAGCGGACAGCATCTTCCGCTATGATGCATTCGAGGTGATGAATGGTGATGGAAGTCCTCTCACTAAAATGCGAAGCGTATATAAGCAGTGTACGAAAAAAGAGTTCTACGATATAGAACGTATGAGTTTGGAGGACTCTGACAGATACATGAGACTTATGGGTTATGAGCCGGGGGAGCCCATCGGAATACGCAAAGACCAACTGAAGCGCAAGGCCATCTTCCTTGAAAAAGAATATGGAGCACAGGGAGAAGAGCCAAGCAAGACGGCATCGAAACAGTAAATCTGTTACAGATATGTTAAGATGGAGGGGTATTAATTACAGAACTCCACAGAACATAGCCACACAGTTAGCCCCTACTCCGCAGACAACGATATCCACCATAATAACCTCGAAAAGCATCAGCCAATGCGCATTTCACTCACAACGCTATTGCTATTCCTCGTCATTATTCTCCACGCCCAGACATACAGTGGACGGGTGGCGGACAAGGACGGCAGCCCCCTTGCCGGCGCAAATGTAACCGGCGTCAACCAAGAGGGCAGGATTGCCTGCTATGCTCTTGCTGACGCAGAGGGGCGTTTCCGTATCACTGTGCCGGAGGGGAAGGCCGTCACAGCATTTTCTTTCAGCTACATAGGCTACACAAAGCGCACCATTCCCATAGCCGAGATGAAGGAAGGGATGACCGTCAGGCTGTCTGTCGGAGAGGTAAAGCTAAAGGAAGTCAAGGTGACAGGACAGCGAATAAAAGCAGCGGGTGACACGCTCATCTACTCTGTCAACGCCTTCCGCCATGAGCAAGACCGCACGATAGCCGATGTCCTCAAGAAGATGCCAGGCATAGAGGTGAAGAGTGGCGGGACAATAGAATATCAGGGCGTGCCCATAACCGAGCTGAAGATAGAGGGCATGAACCTCATGGGACGCCAGTATGCCATGGCGAGCAATAATCTATCAGCCAAGAAGGTGAAGAGCGTACAGGTGCTTCGCAACCACCAGCCTGTCCGCTCCCTCCGTGGAGTGAAGTTCAGCGATGACACCGCCTTGAACCTTATTCTCACTGACGATGCCCGCGGAGAGTGGATAACGTCTGCCGACCTTAGTCTTGGCCTCAGCCTGCCCGACAGCCATGACGACGGTGACACACGCCTGCTGTACGACTGCCGCCTGATATCCATGTGCTTCGCGCACAAATACCAGACCCTCATGATGTACAAGAGCAACAGCACCGGCAAGGACATCTCTCTTGAGCTTCAGGATGTGGCAAGCATGAGGCGCCCGCAACCCCACGAGGGAGGGCTGACACATCTCATGGGCGAGCCATCGGCAAGAGTGGGGCGTGAGCGTCACACATTCAACGACACACATATCCTCGCCGCCAATGGCCTTGCGAAACTCAGCGAGACACAACAGCTGCGCCTGCAGGCCAGCCTGCTCAGCGACAAGCATGAGAGCCTCAGCTCTACCTCAACGACATATCTCACGCTCGACGATATGCCCGTCGTCATGGAGCAGGTTGACATAACGAACAGATACTCTGTCTTGAAAGCAGAGCTGAACTATGAGTACAACTCACCGTCAACATACCTGCGCAGCAACACACGTGGCTATGCCGACTGGAACAAGAGCGAGGGCATCACGACAGTCAACCAGTCAACATCAGAGCGTCTCGTGAAGCCCCGCAAGCGTTATATCTCAGAGGACATAGAGCTCTCACACACCTCAAAGTCTGGCCATGTGACATCATTCAGCTCATACACCACATACGACTATCTACCCAGCCAGCTGCTGACAATCAACGACCTGTGGCAGAACCTCACACTGAAGAGCCTGACAACAAACAACGAGGTGCAGCAGAAGATACGCGTCGCGGGACAATATATGAACGCCCGCATGGGCATCAACCACACGACTCTCGACATAGACATCTCCATGTCAGGCGACGGCACGGGGCAGGAGACACACACAGCAGAGAAGCGCCGCCACCAGACAACCGACCTTTACCTCCATCCCTCCTTCTCGCTTGCCCTCGGCAGCCATGACATAGAGGCCGGCGTGCGGCTCTCATTCATGCACCAGACATATAGCGAGGCCACCGCTGACGACTTCACGGCATGTCCTCTCGTGGCATGGACATGGCGGCCGACACTCATGACAAAGCTACGTCTCCGCTACACATACGCAGCACAGGCGCGTCAGAGCGCAGCCATATACGACACCCCTATATTTACCAATTACCGTAACGTGACCGTCAACGCAGGCACGCCCGACGTACAGAGGACACAGCAGCTGTCAGCGGCATTCGAGTTTAACAGCCCCATCAAGGGACTGTTCTTCT
>JBJEAW010000137.1:0-2312 GCA_051869435.1 Prevotella sp.
CTCGTCATGGCAAGGAACATTGATAATAGTATGGATTTTGTTTGCATTTGTATGGCTGGTTTATAGTTAAGTTTCTGCCACAAAAGTAAATAAAAATCACGTAAGAACAAAGAAAAAGCCGTTCCACCTCGTTTCACTTTATGTAACAAAACTTCATATAAAGAAGATAATATATTGAAACTTTGGACTTTAGCCAATATAAAATTTTTATCCATGCTGTCTTATACGAACATCCGTAAAGAAACTGCCTGGAACAAAAAAGATACAAATCACAGGGTATGATATGGATATTTTTTGTAAATTTGCAGACGGACAAGCATCTGTAACGCTCTGTCCATCACAATTCCCAGATGTATTCCATTACCCATAGCGATTATCTCCATGCCAAGACTTATCTGCCTTTCATTTGCCATCCTGCTGCTTGCGGCCTGCGACAACAGCAACCCACTGAAGACCATCGACGAGATAAAGGCGAGAGGGGACACTGACCCCGCCGCCGCATTGTGCATGCTCGACTCTTTGAACAGGCATATGGACGGTGCCGACGAGTATGCCAGAATGAAGTGTGTGCTGCTGGGTATGAGGCTGAGAGACAAGATCTATATGCCCGCCTTGACAGACGACTCGGCCAAGATTGTGACGACATATTTCGCGGAAAAGGGGAGTGAGGCAGACAGGCAGGAGGCTTACTACTATGCCGGCAGCGTATATCGCGACATGGACGACACGCCGAGAGCCTTGCAGAATTTCCTCATGGCGGAGGAGGTGGCCGTGGACAGCAGAGAATGTGACTCTCTGCTGCTGCGCAACACATACTCGAACATCGGGTGCCTGCTGTTCAATGTGCAGGACTATAGGGGCGCGCTGGAGATGGCTAAGAGGGAGTACAATGTGTCAGAAAAGACGGGGAGGCAGAACTTCCGCACGACGATGCATGTCGGCGAGGCGTATCTGAGGGTTGACAGCATGGAGAAAGCTGCCGAGTACTTCTCGCTGGCCGAGAGACTGGCCGGGCGGCTTCAGGGCGAGGACGCCTATTCGCTGCTGTACAACTTCGCATATCTGGGGAAGAAGGCGAAAGCCGACACCATATACAGGATGATAATGAGTGGGGGCATGAAGGCGAGCCCGATGGGGGAGTTCGCACTGGCACGCTACTATGAGATGTCCCACGACACCGATTCTGCCATAGCATGTTACACGCGCATAATGCAGAGCACGGACAACATTGTCCACAAATACGACGCGGCACGCATGTTGTTCAGCCTGTTCAAACAGAAAGGCGACCACGAGAACAGCACGGGATATGCTGACCTCTTCATGCAGCTGTCCGACTCGATCGACTTCGGCAAGCGCCAGGAACTCGCCACGACTGTCAACAACAAGTTTAAGTATCGCCGGGACGCCGAGGAGGAGGACAGGATAAAGGAGGACAACTCAAGATACCGGAACATAATATTATACCTTCTGATTACTATCTTCAACGTCACGCTGTTAGCGGCATTGGTGTATTATTATATAAGGTCGAGACATCTGAAACAGCTCATATCGGCCGACAAGAGGGTGAGGAAGATACAGACAGAGAGAGACGCGACGAAGGCAAAGGCGGTAAGGATAGAGGAGGAATATGAGGACACCAAGGCCAAGCTGGAGGCGGCGAACAGCCGTCTGGCCGATGTCGTCAGGGAGACAGAGCGCATAGAGATAGAGCTTAGGGAGAAGGAGATGCTGCTGTCAGAGAAGTTAGACCAGAACAAACGTTTCATCCGTCTCCTGCACAAGGCTGACATGGAGGAGAAGGCGAAGGATGTTGTGGCACATATCAGGAAGGCCGCCGTGGGCAGATACGACATGTCGGCGACCGACTGGCAACGCCTCTACCACGCTGTCGATGAGCTGCAGCCTGATCTCATGGAGAGGATGATGCGCAATCTCGGGACATTCACCGAACAGCAGCAGCAGGTCTGTTATCTGAAGAGCATCGGTCTGACAAACATACAGATAGAGAATCTGACACGTCTGCCACATGTCACAGTATGGAGATGGACGAAGAAGTTCAGCTGGATATGAGAAAGTGCGGCCCATGGGAAGGAAATATGAGCCAATAAGCATGAGGCGCTGAATGGGAGGCTCATTTCCTGACTTCATCAATGCGTCACCCGAATTAACCCAAGTTTGATACCCTATTTGTCGTTTCTGTTGCTAATCAGCGATTTGCGATCTTCATTTGCGTCGCTGTGTACTACAAACTTTTGCTTTTTTGATTTTTCTGGAAGGGATTTTCAACCGTACAGGTCGAGGGATTTTCGGGT
>JBJEAW010000138.1:0-10054 GCA_051869435.1 Prevotella sp.
AGAAACAAAAAATCCCCGTGTGATGATAATTCGCGTTGGGCAAAGTGGTTCCAAGGACAAGTCTCACGACAGAAAAGAATGTGGTCATGATAATCCGCGTGAAGAACAACCACTGCGGATCATCATGACCTTATTCTATCATACCCCCATACTGTTTACTTAACAAACATCTTCTTCCATTTCGTCTCGTTGGAAGCGTTCTTGCTGCCGACAATGTTTATTCCGCGTTGGGGCTGGCGGATTTGTTGGCCGCTTAGATTGTAGATGCGGCTGTCGGGCTGCTGCTCCTGGCGCTGTATATTCTCTATCCCTGTCGTGCTGCCTGATATGGCCACGCCAAACTGCTGGGTGAACTGTGTCTCGCCGTCGTCCACAGTGACATTCAGGATGGCTATGCGGCTGGTGGTCACATCCTTTGCGCTGACGGTCAGCTGGCTGCCGTCGGCTGTCGCCACACAGCCGTCTGCGCCGTTGCCGCCCTCAATGGTGTACGATGGAGTCTTGGCGACGCGGTTCTGGCCGTAGAAGCCGGCGAAGTGCTCGCTGAGGTCGATAGTCGCCGTCTCACCCTGCTTCAGAATGACATAAGGATGGGCTATGAAGTCGAGATAGTCTTCCAGGAGTGTCCATCCGTCGCCGTCGGGGTCGTCGTTATGGTCAGGTGTGGAGGGGTCGCTGCCTGTGCATAGCTCCCACCAGTCGGGCATTCCGTCCTGGTCGGTGTCGTAGCCCTCGGGGCGTGACTCCTCGGGATAGTCTTCCCATCCCTTGCCCGCTGCGTGCTCTGTGATGTCCTCCTCGGTGTCTATCTCTCCCTTTATGCCCGATTTCGAGCCGACATAAGTGTATGTGCCGTCGAGTGTCTCACGTATATTGCGCTTGTGATGCTCGTCGCGGACAGGCATGGTGGCGCCACTGACGCTGGTGACGATCTTCATCGCGTCCTTGGCCGTGTGGATTGTGGCATACGAGGGGAACAGCGGTTCTTTCACTTGGAACTCATACGAGGGCAGCGTGCCTGTGCTGACGACATAGTTGAAGATGTCGTTGTTCTTGTCGAGGGCATACTCCTGTATTGTCAGCGAGTGGTCTTTGTTCTCGCGTATGTTGCCGTTCACGTAGGCTTGGGTGATTGCATCAGCCGAACCTCCGCTCTCGAAATCCTGTGTGAAGAGGATTGTCTTCTTTGTGTCGGCCCCCATCTTGTAGTAGTTGTTGACGAAGTTGACGGCGTGGCAGTTGCCGTCGGTCGTGCGCCTGTTCCAATTATAGCATACGTTGTTGAAGAGGTCGAGGCCACCGATAGGGCGGTTCTGTCCGTCCATGCCTCCACCCATCGACCAGTTTCTTCCGGCACAGTTGACGAGGAGGTTATGGTGCCATGAGCCTATGCGGCCGTCGATGGTGGCGGCATATCCGTGGTTTGTGCCGTCGGCGTAGTTCTTGTGGCCGGCAATGCCGAGCGCCTCGCTTATGACACAATACTGGAAGGATATGTTCTGTGCCCCACGTCCGGAGACAGTCTCGTCTGTTCCCCATGCCGCCGTGCAATGGTCAACGATGGCATGGTCAGCTCCAGACATACCCATGGCGTTGCCGGTGTTCTCGCCATAGACACCCAGTCCGCGCTTGAAGCGCACATGACGGCAGATGACGTCTGAGCCGATGTTGATGTTCGACGATTTGATGCATATTCCCTTGCCTGGGGCTGTCTGCCCGGCGATATAGGCGTATGGCTTGACAAACTGTGAGCCGAAGCCGACATCAATGACTCCGCTGACATCGAACACGATGTAACGGGGTCCCTCAACATTCACAAGGCCGTAGAGCAGAGAGCCTGGCTCGTTCTTGTCTCCGCTGAGGTTGGTGACATGATAGACTATGCCCCCACGCCCGCCGATGGCATAGCGGCCGTAGCCCTCGGCGCCGGGGAAGGCCAGATGGCGGGGGCGACATACCCAAAGCTGCCCCTTATGGACATTGCCGTCGGCATCGACCTCGTCTATTCTCCACCAGTAGTCCCGCATATTGGAGAGACCGTCCATCACGAACGATGGCTCTGTGCCCTCATAGACATACTCTGTGCTGGCGGCCACTTCCAGAGAGTCTGTGCCCAAGACCATCCTGTGGCTCACTACTCCCTCGGGCGATGACCATGAGAATCTCACTCTGCCGCCCTCTTCCCCAGCATGGAAGTCGTGATTGGCGGGGACAGGGTCGGTGGCGACAATCTCGGCCACATCAAATTCCAGACCGTTTATCATGACGCGTGTGTTGGTGTATGTCACGCCGTCCTCAGGTGTCGTGCTGTAGGTTATGACCACAGGCTTGCCCTCGACAGCGGTGAAACTGACAAACGACGCGCCGGCCTCTTTCGTGCTTCTGGCTGCCGATGTGAACTTTACGCCCTGGCAGGCCACCTTTCCGTTTACCCTTACCTCAATGTCTGGCTGTGTCTGGTTCTTGTCAGAATTGTTGTGGTATGCCTTCAGCGAGTGCTGGCCGGGTGTCAGTCCGGTGATGGTGAGTATGAGCGATGTTGAGCCTTCGGTAATCTGTGTGAGGTTGCCATCGACAAGATTGGTGGCCAGCACCTCGTCGGCAATGACACGGAGGCCGTTTGTCTCCACGTCAGTCTTGCTCCAGTTGCTGCCGACATCGGCGGCGGCGCCGCCGGCCGTGATGGTTATCGTCATTCCGTTGTCAAATACCTTCGTGTCGCTCTGCGCGCGCGGCACAGCCCATGAGATGTAGTTTATCTCTGTGTCTTTGCCCGGGGTTGTCTTGCCCGGCAGGTCAAAGTCGATGTTCTGTGCGGGCAAACTCGTCGCAAATAGTGTTGCGAATAGAATCGTTGTTGCTGATTTTATCATAGTATATAAGGATAGGTTTTCTCTTTCAAGAAGCCCTCTCGGCTGAAGCGGCATGGAGCCTCAGGAGTGTCGGGAAAGCTATCGAGGGTGTATGTTTTTCTGTATTCTGGCTGCAAAGATAAGGCTTATCCCGCTAAATCAAGGCATAAATATCTGCAAATATGGAGGATTATTGTACAAAACTATATGCAATTTGCCTTTTTCTCCACCTTATGTAGATGTTTCCACTCCCGTATGGGTCGCTCCTGGCGGCAAGGATGTATCCTTTGCAAAGGCATGGGACAGGAGGAGAACGGGTGTGATTGTCCGGGATGTACGGTTGGGAGTTCATACTAAGATTTGTTGAACAAAGCGAGACCCTCTGACAGACAAGGAAGAAAGCGACAGTCGCTGGCCACACTTAATAGACATCTAAACCGTTCAGCTCGGAATTGCTTAGCGTTGATAAGAATAATATAAGTATCATCCTCTCATGACTGTTGACACTATAATTCTGTAACGGATTTTGGTGGGTTTTTCTGTCAGTGAAGAATGCTCGGAGAGGATTGTTGGGGCTGTCTCGGCATCATTTTAGTGTATATTGGGGCGAAGTGGATGTCAGAAGTACTGGATGAGCACTCTGTTCAGTCTGAAATGAAATCTGAGAGAGACTGTAATGAGTGCTCATTCAGTACATGTGACACCGGATTATAGGGCAAGACAAACAGGAAATCCATCTTCAAGGTTTAACAAACAGACATAAAAAACTATAATTCTGACAGTTATACAATAAAAGAATTTAGCGGTATTTCAGAACAACATCCCCCATCATCAGCTATAAGGCCGGGATTTTTCAGGCATTAATGTCAGGGAGTGTCAGCTGCGGGCCAGCAGGAAGCGAGTGTGATATTATGTTGGCTTTGCCGACCTCTCTCACGACTCGGCATAATCCAAACAAGTTTGGCTTCTGCTCTCGCTGCTCCATCGGTTGACTTTGGCTTCGCTGTATAAGGGTCTGGCGACAGGAAAGCGAGCCATAAGTATGAGGATATCCAAAGAATAAAATGATGACACGTACGGTTGAAAACGGGCTGTAAGCCCATAAGCGCATAGCCCAGGGCAAAGCGTAGCGACACCCTGGGGGTGAGTAATACCGACGTTACACGCCCTACAGGGGCAGAAGCGTCATTACAAGCAGCAACAAATTACGCTTCTGCCTTTACAAGGCGTAATGCTCAAACACAATAATACCCAGGATGTTATCCTGGGCTATGCGCTGCTGGGCTTACAGCCCGTGCTTGTCAAAGCTTCCAACTGTACTGGTAAAAAAATTCTAATCATAAAATAAATATGGCCGCGGATTTTCATAATCCGATTTATAGTCGTATCTTTGCAGGTGTCCTCATATATAAACGGGGGAATCATAAACCATTTTTAAACCTTAACCATACTATCGAACATGCAGAAAAACAGACTGTTTATCCTGACCATACTGCTGGCATTGTGCTCCACACCATCATTGGCCGACGGACATTGGGGCAAGTCCATCGACGCGCGCCACGACTCTATCCTGTCCGTGACAAAGGGAGCCAGACAGTGTCTCCCTGACGCCGAGCCACAGAAAAGCGTACTGATAACCGCCCTCGGGGCCAAGGCATCAACGGGCGGCCGCCAGCCTGACTGCCGGCCGGCATTCGCGAAGGCCATGAAGAAAGCCCTGAGGACGAGGGGCGGACTGAGAATTGTTGTGCCTCAGGGAGAATGGTTTGTGAAGGGGCCGATACATTTAGTGAGCAATGTCACCCTGGAGATTCAGGAGGGGGCACGCCTAATGTTCAGCGACAATCCCGAAGACTATCTCCCCACGGTCAGGACATCGTGGGAGGGGAACTTCTGCCAGAACCATTCGCCCTTCATATACGGCTACGGGCTGGAGAATGTGGCCATAGTGGGGAAAGGGACTATCGACGGCAACTGCACGAACACCTTCCCCACATGGAGAAGCAGCCAGCGGAGCGACCAGCAGGCACTCAGAGGCCAAGCTCACGACGATGTGCCATACACCGAGCGCGACTATGGCGACGGACACCGGCTGAGACCTCATCTCGTACAGCTGTACGAGTGTCGTGGCATAACACTTGAGGGGGTGTTCATAACGAACAGTCCTTTCTGGTGTGTCCACCTGCTGAAGTCAGAGAATATCGTGTGCCGCGGACTGCGCTACGACGCGAAGCTTGTGAACAATGACGGCATCGACCCCGAGATGTCACGCAACATACTTATAGAGGATATAGACTTCAACAACGGCGACGACAACGTGGCGATAAAGGCGGGACGTGACAATGACGGATGGAGAGAGGCACGCCCCTCTGAGAATATCATCATCCGCCGCTGCCGCTTCAAGGGGCTGCACGGTGTCGTCATAGGCTCAGAGATGAGCGCGGGCGTGAGGAATGTCTTTGTCGAGGACTGCACATACGGCGGCTACAACAAGCGTGCGCTGTACATGAAGACCAACCCCAACCGTGGGGGATTCATCCACGACATCTATTTCCGCGACTGTGAGTTTGGCGAGGTGGAGGATTTGTTCTACATCACCTCCATGTATGCCGGCGAGGGAGCCGACGACAACCACTTCACCGACATACACGACATACACATAAGGGACATCAAGGCGGCGAGGGCGAACAATGCGGCCATCGTACTTCAAGGCACAGCGGCGAAGCCTCTCAAGCGTATCTCTTTCGAGAGAATAGACGTCGGGGAGTGTAAGATAGGATTCTCAAGTGCCAATGCCCCTGACGTTACTCTCTCTGACTGTAACCTCGGCGGCACGGTCAACTCTGCCCCGTCGCAGGTGTCAAAACACGACAAGCTGTTCATCAGGCCACAATGACGGCGCCGTCCATGACAGCGAATACTGCTCAGGCCATAATGACGGCGAGAGACAAAACATAACTGGCCGAAGAGGAGGATATATGGCGGGGTATATCGGGGCACTCGGGAAATCCTGTGTCAACAGGAAAGACAAAAATCGAAATCAACCGATGGAGCAGCGAGAGCAGAGACACTTATGTTTATCGCCTTGAAGAGGATGGCAGCCTTCTGAAAGAAGGTGGTGTCAGGCTTTCACTTTGGGCGTTAAGAGCTTGCTCTTATAAGACCAAAGCGGAAGACTGGCACCAGGGGCTCTGCCCCCACATACCCTTCAAGGGGTTTATAATGGTTTTTGTGATTCGCAACTGACACAGGGTTTTACTGGTATCCCGTTTCTTCCCGTTATTTTATTATATTCACATTTATCTTGCGACGATACCGCTTAGACTTTCTCACAACGCTCTGCCTCAGGGGCGAGCGCGATGGCAGAGCCGGAGCAGTTGACGAGGACAACACGCTTGCCAGCCTCGGCGAGATGGCGTATGAACTCACGCTGCACCCTGGGCAGTTCGATATGAGTGCGGTCGCCGCCCTTGAAACCGTCAATCGTCACAGGCATCTCCTCGCCCTCAAGCTGGGATGATATGCCGCCCACGAACACAACGGTCTCGATGCCCTTCAGCCTGTTGATGGTCTCGGCATAGTCGATGGGCAGTTCCTCGCCGATATTCAGCCTCATATTGGCGGCCCATGTCTTCACAGTGTGATAAGCCAATTCCACCTCATACTTCTTACCCCGCTCAACGTCAATCTCGAAGCGCGTCGGCTGGTCGCGCCATGTGCTGTCGGCAGCGAGCGTCTTGCCGTTCACTTTCAGCGAGAAGGCGCCGGTGTACTGCATACGTATGACAGCCTTGCACGACTTTTCGGGAGTGAATGTTGTCTCGTAGAGAGCCGAGAAATCCTCCATCCTCACTCCGTCGGCAAAGGTGTGCTGGCCATTGGTGGTCACTGCTATCGGGTTGACATAATACTCCCTTGTGGCCGGTTTGCCAGAGCGTGTGGTGTTATTCCAGAATGTTCCGCGAACACCTTTCCTGCCGTCGGCAGAACACTGCGTCAGGAAACTGTTGACAACACACTCCTCTGTCAAGTCGCAACCCTTGAGATACGTCACATTCCGTTTCCCAGCCTTGGCGCGTATGCCGTCGAGAATCGTGACTGTAGTATTTGGCGTGCCGTTATAGTTGCCCCACATCATGGGTATGTTGTCGGCATTAGGACCGATGACGGCTATCTTCTGCTTCTTGGAGAGAGGCAGCAATTCTTCATTCTTAAGCAGCACTATCGTCTGTCTTGCCATGTCGAGCGACAGCTGCCTGTGGATAGGCGCACATCACCTCGCGCACCTTTGCCTTCTGCACCAAGTCCTTGAATGCCGGCATATATGTCTCCCACAGGTCGCGAGGCGACACATCGTTGATATTGGCAACATGGCGGCTCCACTCGGGGCCGCTGTGTATGGCATAGTGCTTGGCACAGGCGAGGAGCTTGCGGTGCTTGGCAGTCTCGGAGCCTTGAAGTCCTCTCACCACAGCCTGTCCCATCAACGAAGTGAGATATGGGTCTTCGCCGTATGTCTCCTGACCGCGTCCCCAACGGGGGTCGCGGAAAATGTTCACATTGGGAGTCCACACTGAGAGGCAGTGGAAGCGGGTGGTGGGGATGCCGTTCTGATACCGCTCGTTCCACTTGGCGCGTGTCTCGTCTGAAGCTACGGTGAACACTCGCTCCACCAGAGGCACATTGAACGACGCTGCCATACCGATGGGTTCGGGGAAGACTGTGACATTGCCCTGATTGGCAAGTCCGTGGAGAGCCTCGCTCCACCAGCTGAACGGCTTTATGCCAAGCCGGGGGATGGCAGGCGATTCATCACACATAAGGTCGGCCTTCTCCCTCAGCGTAAGGCGGGACGTAAGGTCAACAGCTCTTTCGTGAGCAGACAGGTTAGCGTTCTGATACGGCCACTGCTGTGCCGAGACGCTGCCGCAGAGAGCCAATGCCACAGCGAGTAACAGGTTTCTGATTATCATATTAATATATGTTACTTAAACAGTTTTTGGGCGAAGAAGTAGAGGCTCTCACGCCATACGGGCCAAGTGTGACCGCCGGGTGTCTCATAGTAGGTGTGCTTGATACCCATCTGGCCGAAACGCTCGCGCATAGCCTTGCAGTTTTCATAGGCTATGTCCTCCTGCCCTCCCATGGTGATGAAGAACTCGCGGAACTGCTTGTTATAGTAGTCGGGCCGCTCCCTCAACTTGGCATAATACCGCTCGCCGGAACTGTTGGCCATAAAGGGCTGGGGATTCTTAAACCATCCGCTGCTGAACACCCCGACGTAAGAGAACAGCTCGGGATGCATTATTGACGTGTTGAGAGTCTGAATGCCTCCCATCGACAGTCCGGCAAGCGCGCGTCCGTCGGCAGTCTTTATTGTACGGAAGCGGCTCTCCACGAAAGGAATGCCGTCAGTGAGCAGTTCGGAAGTGAAGTCCTGTCCATTGCCGTCCATCATGACAACAATCACCGGCTCTGCCTTACCCTCGGCAATTAGGTTGTCAAGGATGATGTCGGTGAGACCCTGGGTACACCATCCACGCTCGTCCTCGCCGCCTCCGTGCTGCAAATAGAGCACGGGGTATGACTTGCCGCTTGTCTCGTATTCAGCCGGGGTATATACATACATCGTCTTCCAGTCGCCACTTACCTTTGACTTGTAGCGCAGTCGTGCCACCTGTCCGTGAGGTACATCAGCCTTAAGCTCATATCTCGACTGCTTATCTGCGGGATAAGGAATCTCCACACCACTCGACATCATACTACAACCATAAAATGTCTCGCTACAAGGGTCAGCCACCTTCACACCATCAACGACGAGGAAATAATAGTGGAAGCCCTCCGACTGCGGCTCTGTCGTGCAAGTCCATACGCCCTGGACATCCCTCTTCATATCATACAGCCGGCCGAGGTCAATCTGCACCTTCTGGGCTGTGGGAGCCTTGATGCGGAACTCCACCCTTCCGTCTGCCAACACACGGGGATATTCCTGACGACGGATGTTCAAGGCAGAAGCCTTGGGGAGCTTTGTCTCAGGCATCCCTGCCTCCTTCTGGAAGAAGTTGACCATACGCTGGAAGGTCTCGTCATTGAAGGTCACCGGGCCATGGTTGCCATTGGGCACAGTGATAAAGTCGTCAAGTCGGCCAGCATCCTTCAGTGCCTTGGCGAAGAACTCACTCTGGCAATATGGCACCACGGGGTCGGCATCGCCATGAATGACGAGGAACTTCGGGTCTTTCTTGTCGATATACGACATTGGATTCATAGCCTTTACCATGTCTGGATTATCTGCCGATGGACCGCCAATGAGCACGGCCTCAGGGGAGTTGGTATCCTTATATGTCTCGCAACGCTCCATGCGGCTCATGTCGATAGGCCCGAACCAGTCGACCACGGCGTCCACACTGCTGCTCTCCCTGGTGTATGCTCCAAGCGAGCCTTCGATATCCACCTTCACCTTGCCGAACTTCCTGGTCCTCACACCATTGGTCGTTCCGGCGAGCGAAGAGAGATGACCGCCAGAGGAGAACCCCGTGATACCGACGAACGACGTGTCAAGGCCATACTTCCTGGCATTGGCGCGAACGAAGCGTACGGCTGCCTTAACGTCATGTATCTGTGACGGGAACTTTGCCTCGGCGCTTGCCCTGTGGTTGATGCTCACCACGGCAAAGCCGCCATCGAGAAGCTGTTTGCCGTACGACTGGAATGCCACGTCCTTGGCGTTGTCGCTGAACCACGCACTGCCATAAATCAGCACGACGACCTTATAGGCCGGCCGACCGTCGTCAGGAGTATAGATATCAAGTTTGTGACCGACGATTCCGTCACCTACATAATCCACATCCTTCCAAACGCCGGCCATGGCTGATACTGACATCAGCAACGCCATGGCAAGGGTGGCTATTTCTTGATTTGTTGTTTTCATTGTTTTGTCCGTTTTATTGTTTTAAGGATGATACTATAAATTAACATTGACAGATTACGATTCTATTTTTGAGGTCAACCGACTTTTGACGACGGTCAAAAGTAGAGCTTAGCGAGAGGAGAGCCGAGCTTGCTCGAGCTATCCCGAGTCGTGAAAGGCTACGGGTAGGCGAGCGAAGCTCGGGAATCAGAGGAAAACCAAAGTTAACCGACTTCTGACGACGGTCAAAAGTATAGCTTAGCGAGACGCTCACGGAGGTTATTATTTCATC
>JBJEAW010000139.1:0-10048 GCA_051869435.1 Prevotella sp.
GCAATATGAGCAAGCTCTATTGCGCTCACCTTGCACGATATTTCGGGGATAACCCCAGCAAGCTTGATTCTCCTCTCGTTTGCACGATATTTGGGGATACCAGTAAAACCATGTGTCAGTTGCGAATCACAAAAACCATGATAAACCCCTTGAAAAGTATGTGGGGGCAGAGCCCCTGGTGTCAATCTTCCGCTTTGGTCTTGTAAGAGCATGCTCTTAACGCCCAAAGTGGAAGTCTGACACCACCTTCTTCAAGGCGATAAACATGAATGGCTGTGCAAACGAGAGGAGAGGCAAAGCTTGCTATCCCGGGTGAGGAGGAGGAAGACGTAGTCAAACAATTACAAAGAAAGATGCCGGAGAGAGAGTAAAAGACCGTAAAGGTAATTCCTCTAAGAATTGTAGTTAATAGAACCACCTTAAATCTTTTAAGTGGCGGAAGGGTCTTCCGTCATTGAATACTCCATGAGCATCTTCTGTGCCAATGGAGCAAACCATGTCTTGACCTCTTGCTCAGTGGGGGTATGTCCTCCAGGGAAATGGTAGCTGTTGTTATAGTGCTCTAAGAATGTCGGTTCAAAATGAGCCAGGGTGTCCTGTTCGCCAAATAGTCCCCAAACCCGATTCTTGTAATACGGATTGCAGCAGTCGAACTGCTTGGCTTCGAGCTCCTCAAACTCACGGATGAGCGACTCGTCAATGACGATTGTCTGGTGGCCATCCATTCGTGGAGCCTTGTACTCGTGTTCGCCAATGCGTTCTTTCAGAAAGTCCGTCATCTTGAAATGAGGATTGCCGAGTAGGGTAGGGATGCCCACGACAGGAGAAAGCATCTGTGCGAGGAAAGCCCCACAGCTGTTGCCAATAAGCAGGTCGGGCTTCTCCTTGTCGATAAGCATGCGGATGTATCTCAATGCTTCCTTGGGATGGAGAGGCAGATCGGGAGTCAGAACAAGGGCTTGTCCTTCAAAGGCCTCCCTTAGAGCCCTCGCCATCGGACTGCTGCCTGTGGCAAAGAAGCCATGTAGAAAAAGTATTTTATTCATTTGGGATGATAATCCAATGTCTTTTTGATGTAGAGGGGTGTCGCTTTCAGAATGTAACCAATATGAATGAGACGGTCAGAGACACTGTATAAGCCACTCATCCAGTATCTCCCAGCGCATCATTCAGCACAAATCGTGATATTGATGTTGTCGCAATAAAACTGTAAGCAAACCATGTGTCCTGACTTACACTCTATAAGTGTGGGGGTGAGAGACGAGGATGTCTCGCTGGTTAACCATGTCATGTCTCTCCAAGCCCACTATGCTGTCTGCCCCCTGCCTCTCTCCCTCAGCCTCTCTCCTGTATGCCTTGTTGTCCCATATTTCAACATCGTCATCATGACCTGTTGGTTTTTTCCAGTGGCGAAGTCTTGACCAATAAGTCTTTTCCCTCCGTTTGTGGCTGGAGGATTGGGATGGGGCGGATGGGGAGCTTTATTCGAATACATCCTCAAGGTTTGTCCCCTCGTCGTCCTCCTCGGTGAAGGTATGCTGGCAGGGGTCGAAACCTGCGGGCGTGACAAAGCGTGCCTCTGGCGACAGGCCGAGCATACGGTCGCGATAGACGCGCTTCATGAAATATGCCCATACGGGCAATGCCATGGCGGCTCCCTGCCCGTAGAGTGTCGAGGAGAAGTGTATGTCGCGGTCGTCGCCTCCTACCCAGCATCCGGCCACAAGATCTGGCACAATGCCCATGAACCATGCGTCAGAATTGTTGTTTGTCGTGCCTGTCTTTGCCGCTATCTCTCCTGTCAGCCCAAACTTGTATCTGAGCCTGGAGGCTGTGCCTCCGTCGCATACGGCGCGCAGCATGTCGAGCATCTTGTATGCACCCTCCTGGGATATCACCTCAGTCATGCGTGGGTGGAACTCTGCCAGCACATTACCCTCGCCATCCTCTATACGTGTGACGAAGAGGGGTGATGTCCTGATGCCGTTGTTCACGAATGTGGTATATGCGCTTACCATCTCTGAGACGCTGACCTCACAAGGGCCGAGACACAGGGACATGGAGGGATGTATGTCGGGCGAGTCGATGCCGTACTTCTGGAGAAGGGAGACAAACTGCATGGGGTTCAGCTTCGACATGAGATATGCCGTGATCCAGTTGTTCGACTGCTGGAGGCCCCAGCGCAGTGTGACCATCTCCCCGTAGCGCGAATGGCTGCTATTGCGTGGCGACCATGGCTGGCCGGCCACTATGTATGTCTGGCGCACATTGGGGGCAAGATCACACGGCGTGAAGCCGTTCTCCATCGCCAGGGAGTAGAGGAAGGGCTTTATCGTCGAGCCTACCTGGCGGCGGCCTGATGACACCATGTCGTATTTGAAATGGGTATAGTCAAGCCCTCCCACGTATGCTCTCACGCCTCCTGTCTTCGGGTCGATGGCCATGAATCCGGCACGGAGGAACGACTTGTAGTATCTGATGGAGTCGAGCGGGGTCATCGTCGTATCGACATCACCATGATAGGTGAATATGGTCATCTCGGTCTTCTCACTGAACGAGCGCCTTATCTCCTCGTCGCTGTATCCGGCGTTGTGCATCGATGCCCACCGCTCGCTCTGTCGCATGGCTCGTGTCAGGATGTTCTGTATCTGATGTTGCGTGAGGCCTTCGGTGAAGGGCGCATTAGGCTTGTTGCGGTTTTCCTTGTTGAAGAGAGGCTGGAGATGTCTCGCGACGTGTCTATAGACGGCTTCCTCGGCATAACGCTGCATGCGTGAGTTTATGCTTGTCCTGATTTTCAAGCCGTCGGTGTATATGTTATAGTGTGAGCCGTCACGCTTCACGTTCTTGTTACACCATCCGTAGAGGGGGTCCTGCTCCCAGGCGATGGAGTCGATGTGGAACTGTGTGCCTCCCCATGAGGGGTAATCGGAACGCACGGGGCGCGTGGCGGTCATGTATTTACGGAGGAACTCACGGAAGTAGGTGGCTGTGCCGTCGTTATGGTCGGCCGTATGGAAGTGGAGCTCTATGGGGCGGGCTGTGTAGGCGGTGTATTCATCGGCTGTTATGTATCCGGCCTTGTTCATCTGGGAGAGCACGACATTGCGGCGCTCGACACAACGGTCGGGATATCTGACAGGATTGTAATAAGAGGGATTCTTGCAGAGGCCGATGAGGACGGCGGCCTCTGGTACGGTCAGCTGTCTTGGCTCTTTGTTGAAGTATGTGTTTGCGGCCATCTTTATGCCTACGGCATTGTGGAGGAAATCAAAATAGTTAAGATACATGGCTATTATCTCCTCTTTCGTATAATACCGTTCGAGTTTCAGCGCTATAACCCATTCTATGGGCTTCTGCATCAGACGCTCTATCTTCGACGACGCATGGGCGCTGTACAGCTGCTTGGCGAGCTGCTGGGTTATTGTCGAGCCGCCGCCAGCGCTCGTCTGCCCCATCAGGCCGCGCTTTATGATGGCGCGCCCGAGAGCCCTGAAGTCTATGCCTGAATGGTCATAGAACCGCTCGTCCTCAGTAGCTATCAGGGCGTTCACGACGAAGGGCGATATGCTGTCATACGGCAGCCTTATCCTGTTGTCCTTGTTCATGCTCCATGTGCCGAGGACTTTCCCGTCATCTGAGTATATCTGTGTCGCGTATTTGTCTATGGGGTTCTGCAGCTCTTCTACGGGTGGCATGTATCCTATCCATCCATTCCATATGGCGGCGGTCGTGGCCGCACAACAAACGATGCCCAAAATTATGAGCACCCATAGTGTATGTATGAATTTCCTTCTCATCTTGTTTCGCTTCGTATGGTGTCTTTGGGTTATGATGGGGTGAATGTCAAAGGGATGTTCTGCAAAAAATAGTCCGAGTCTTCTTCATGATTATGCGAGTGGCTTGTATGCTCCCACGCCTCCCGCACTGTATCTCACTGGGTATATTATTCTGTCACATAGCCCGCTACGCTCCTTCATGGCAACCAGCACTTTACGGCGCGATAGCTGTAGCATCATCTCATTCTAATTTGTAGATGGTTTTCGGTAAGCCGGAAGACCAGAGGGAGCTTTTTTACGATGATATGTGTGTGGGTGTCATTTGTCTGGTCTGGCCAAATTCTTTTGAGCCGACAGATTGACATCTCATACGTCTGATGGCTTCTTTTATCGGTATGATTTCAGACAATAATATATAAGACAATTATTTTTCTGCAAAAATACAATAATTAATTGGAAAAGTTGTACGTTTCTCAGATAAAATTCTTAACTTCGCACACAAAACAGCAACAAAGACATTTTTTTCACCAATGGAGAAACGAGATTTTGTCACTATTGCCGACTTGTCGAGAGATGACATCATGTATCTGCTCAGCATGGCAAAAGAGTTTGAGCAGCACCCCAACCGTGAGCTGCTTAAGGGGCGTGTTGTCGCCACACTGTTCTTCGAGCCCTCTACGCGCACACGCCTTAGTTTTGAGACTGCGGCCAACAGGCTTGGTGCGCGTGTGATAGGATTCACGGATGCGAAAGTGACGAGCGCCACAAAGGGAGAGACGCTGAAAGACACTATACTCATGGTGTCAAACTATGCTGATGTCATCGTCATGCGCCATTATATCGAGGGTGCGGCGCAGTATGCCTCTGAGATAGCCCCTGTGCCTGTCGTCAATGCCGGCGACGGAGCGCATATGCATCCCTCACAATGCCTCCTCGACCTCTATTCTATATATAAGACACAAGGCACTCTTGAGAATCTGAACATCTATCTTGTCGGCGACCTCAAGTATGGCCGTACTGTCCACTCGCTCATAACGGCCATGAGACATTTCAGTCCGACATTCCATTTCATAGCCCCGCCGGAGCTTTCTATGCCTGAAGAGTACAAGCAATACTGTCGCGACCATAATGTGAGATTTGTCGAGCATACAGACTTCAACGAGGATGTGATAAAGGATGCCGATATACTGTACATGACACGTGTACAGAAGGAGCGCTTCTCTGACCTCATGGAATATGAGCGCGTGAAGAATGTCTATATCCTCAAGCGCGATATGCTTGGGAAAGCCAAGGACAACATGCGCATCCTTCACCCTCTGCCGAGAGTCAACGAGATAGCCCAGGATGTTGACGACGACCCGCACGCATACTATATCCAGCAGGCGGGTAACGGACTTTATGCCAGACAAGCGATATTCTGCCGTGTTCTCGGAATCACTCTCGATGATGTCCGTAATGACGCCAACATCATACGTTATTGATTCCCCCCACGGTCTTATCCAAGTCGTGTGGTGCAAAACGGAATCTCCATTCCCCCTCCTCCGCCTGCCACATATATTATCACCATACAAATACCCATATACCCCGTCATATACAAAAAATATGAGCAAGAAAGAACGCCTTGTTGCCGCTATAAAGAACGGCACAGTAATAGACCATATACCAGCCGACAAGACCTTTCAGGTGGCTCAGATGCTGAAGCTTGACGAGCTGAGCTCAGAGGTTACAATAGGCCAGAACTTCATATCCAAGAAGCTTGGGCGCAAGGGCATCATCAAAGTTGCGGACAAATTCTTCACAGATGCCGAGATAAGCCAGCTCTCTGTTGTGGCACATAAGGTTGTGCTGAACATCATACGCGACTATGAGGTGGTGGAGAAGAAGACAGTCTCCCTGCCAGACAATCTTGTAGGTATTGTCAGATGCAACAACCCGAAGTGTATTACGAACAATGAGCCTATGAGCACATACTTCACCATTGTCGATAAGCTCGCCCCACGTCCAGAGCTGAGATGCCGTTACTGTGACAAGGTGCAGGATATCGACAAGGTAAGGCTCGTCTGACACCTCTCTCACGATGCCCCCACATATAACAAACACCATAAGGGTGGTTCTAAAAATTACCACCGTAGATATATTCTCAGAGTGGGGTATAACGTCTTGCCATCTTTCGCTCTCTTTTTGGCTCAAAAATAGAATCGAAATCTGTCAATGCTAATTTATAGAACCACCCTAAAAAAAATCCTATCTTTCATTATCACTAATAAACTACCATGATTAAGGACCAGAAAATTTTTGAGTTAATCGAGCAGGAGCATCTTCGCCAGCAGAAAGGCATGGAGCTCATCGCGAGTGAGAATTTTGTAAGCGACGAGGTGATGGAAGCCATGGGCTCCTGTCTTACCAATAAGTATGCCGAGGGTTATCCCGGCAAGCGTTACTATGGCGGCTGTCAGGTTGTCGATAAGGTCGAGCAGCTTGCCATCGACCGTGTCTGTGAGCTTTTTGGTGCAGAGTATGCCAATGTCCAGCCTCATTCTGGAGCACAGGCCAACGCTGCCGTGCTTCTTGCTGTTCTCAAGCCGGGAGACACATTCATGGGCATGAACCTCGATCATGGTGGACACCTCTCACATGGGTCGGCGGTCAATACTTCAGGCATTCTATACCATCCTGTTGGCTACACACTTAACAAAGAGACCGGCCGTGTTGATTATGACGAGATGGAGCGACTTGCACATGAATGCAAGCCGAAGCTTATCATTGGAGGAGGCTCAGCATACAGTCGCGACTGGGATTATGCGAGGATGCGCAAGATTGCCGACGAGGTTGGCGCTCTGCTGATGATAGACATGGCCCATCCTGCCGGACTTATAGCTGCCGGGCTTCTGGAGAACCCTGTCAAGTATGCACACATCGTCACATCAACGACCCACAAGACACTACGCGGCCCACGTGGCGGCATCATCCTCATGGGCAAGGACTTCGACAATCCGTGGGGCCTCAAGACACCTAAGGGCGTTGTAAAGAAGATGTCACAGCTCTTGAACTCTGCCGTTTTCCCTGGACAGCAGGGAGGCCCGCTTGAGCATGTGATAGCAGCAAAGGCTGTAGCCTTCGGCGAAGCTCTCCAGCCTGAGTTCAAATTGTGGGCTGCACAGGTGCAGAAGAATGCGCGTGTGCTTGCCGATGAGCTTATAAAGCGTGGTTTCACCATTGTCTCTGGCGGGACAGACAACCATTCTATGCTTGTCGATCTCAGGGAGAAATATCCTGAGCTGACGGGAAAGGTTGCAGAGAATGCCCTTGTAGCTGCCGACATCACTGTCAACAAGAATATGGTGCCATTCGACACACGCTCTGCATTCCAGACATCAGGCATACGTCTCGGCACACCTGCCATGACCACACGCGGAGCGAAAGAGGACATGATGGTGCTTATAGCTGAGCTTATCGAGACTGTCCTTAACGACCCTGAGAACCCTGAGGTTATAGCCTCTGTCAGGAGACGTGTTAATGACGTTATGGCCGATTACCCGATGTTTGCGTGGTGACCCCAGCCAGCGATTCTTGCCGCTGCACAACAATCACGGGAAGATCCCAATAGGCGGGTAATGTAAACAAGTAAAGGCAGATTCTCACACTCTATCAGATGGCGCACACGTTTCCTCCATGTGTCCGTCTTATGAGGAGAGTGGAAATCTGCCTTGATTTATTTGTCAAAAGAAAAAAAAACGACCGCTTGAATCGATCATCACACGGAATTTCACCTGTGATATTCTCACACAGATGTCCACGGACTGTCATGGAGGATAGTAAGCACAGTTACTTCCGTTATATATGAAGCCTCCGTGACCGTCCGCGGGCATCTGTGTGAGAAACCAATCTTTTATCAATCCGCTGTTAAGACTGAATATCCCCCGGCCGTTTGAAACTGAGATGTCCTCCAGCCGTGTGGGAAAGTTATATCTGGGCGAAGGCTTGCTCAAGGTCGTCAATTATATCGTCTATATGCTCCACACCTATCGACAGGCGTACCGTTGTCGGCGTGATATGCTGAGCGGCAAGTTCCTCAGGCGACATCTGCGAGTGGGTGGTCGTGTAAGGATGAATGACAAGCGATTTCACATCCGCCACGTTCGCAAGGAGAGAGAAAATCCTCAGCGAGTCAATGAATTTCCATGTGTCCTCCTGGGTGCCGTCAATCTCGAATGTGAAGATCGAGCCGCCTCCATTAGGGAAATACCGTTTGTACAGCTCATGGTCACGATGTATAGGGAGAGAAGGGTGGGAGACACTCCTCACCTTAGGGTTAGCGTCAAGGTACCTAACCACTTTCAGGGCGTTCTCAACATGCCGCTCTATACGTAGAGGCAGAGACTCCACGCCCTGTAGAAGAATCCAGGCGTTGAAGGGAGATATCGTTGCGCCTGTATCTCTCAGTATGACAGCGCGTATCCTTGTGACAAAGGCTGCGGGCCCGGCAACATCGGCAAATACCGCTCCGTGATAAGAGGGGTCGGGCTTGGCTATTGTAGGATACTTGTCGGCATGAGCCTTGAAGTCAAACCGGCCGCCATCTACTATCACGCCACCAAGCGACGAGCCGTGGCCTCCGATGAATTTCGTGGCCGAGTGTACCACTACGTCTGCTCCATGCTCTATAGGCCGTATAAGTATCGGGGCGAAAGTGTTATCTACAATGAACAGTATGCCATGCTTGTGTGCTACGTCGGCTATCGCGTCAAGATTGGTCACGTCTGAGTTGGGATTGCCGGATGTCTCAGCATAAATCACCTTTGTATTTGGCTGTATGGCAGCCTCAAGAGCCTCCAGATTGTTCACATTCACGATAGAGTAGCTGACGCCCTGAGTCGTCAGGGTGTGTGTGATGAGGTTATACGAGCCGCCATACAGATTGTCTGCCGCCACGATATGGTCGCCATTCTGAAGTACATTCTGCAGGGCGTATGTGACGGCTGCCGCACCTGAGGCGACAGCGAGGCCTGCGACACCACCCTCAAGTGCCGCCACACGTCTCTCGAATACATCCTGCGTCGAGTTCGTCAGACGGCCGTAGATATTGCCAGCGTCGCGGAGTCCGAATCTGTCTGCGGCGTGCTGCGAGTCGTGGAATACGTATGAGGTGGTCTGGTAGATAGGCACAGCGCGTGCGTCAGATGCCGGGTCGGCTTGTTCCTGTCCTACATGGAGTGCGAGGGTCTCAAGGTGCAGTTTTTTTTCTGTGCTCATGTCTTGTTCTCCTTTTTTTTATTGGCGCCATGAGAGGAGATGCATTTCTCTTGGGACATCGTCTCCCATTTATAGAGACCTCCTTGCTTGTCCTGAAGTAGAATCATCCTTATCTGGCGCTGTGGTTTATGATTTTATTAATTGTATTATGAATTATAGTAAAAAGTCTTGGTTGGGGGTGGATAGGCCGCTTCTGTTGGGGTGTTTCTGTGTGCAAAGTTATAAACAAATCGTATTTTTTCCAAAAGATTTGGGATAATCAGAAAATATTACTAATTTTGTGACATCTTACAGAATATCATTCTGGTATTGGTTTCTTGCAAACCATTTATCCATAAAAAATTATTCTAATACATGCATCCGACAATCGACGAAACAGATATCCTGATTCTACACGAGCTTCAGGATGACGGCCATCTTACCATCAAGGAGCTGTCGCTGAAAGTACATCTCAGTGTCTCGCCTGTATATGAGCGTGTGAGACGTCTCGAGCGTGAGGGATTCATTAAACGTTATGTAGCTGTCCTCGACCCCGAGAAGCTCGACTGTGGGTTCATGGCTTTCTGCTATCTGAAGATGAAGCAGCACTCCCATGAGAATGCCGTACAGATAATGCAGCGTGTGCAGGATATTCCTGAGATAGCCGAGTGTTATAACATTTCAGGCGATTTTGACTTCCTGTTGAAGATATATGTCCGCAATATGAGACAGTATCAGGAATTTGTGATGAGGATATTAGGCGATATCCCTGCCATAGGCTCTCTCAACTCATCTTTCGTGCTGGGAGAGGTGAAGAATTCTCACCGCCTGCCTTTCGGTAATGAGAGATAGAGTCCTCCCCCGTCGTGGGAGACAACAAAGATACATACAGCCACAAACATCGATATGTATAAACTGTCGTAAAGCCTTACAGCTGATTTCTTTGAGACGGGAGCCGAACACAGGCTCACTAAGAGAAAACGGGTTACCAGTAAAAACCTGTGTCAGTTACGTATCACAAAAACCATGATAAACCC
>JBJEAW010000140.1:0-10010 GCA_051869435.1 Prevotella sp.
AAATCACTGATTAGCAACAGAAACGACAAATAGAATATCAAACTTGGGTTAAATGTTAATGATATTAAAAATAGGTGCGATTTTTTACAGTTCATTATAAATATTGTAATAAAATAAGTAAATTTGCAACTAAGAACCCAGAAATAATAATAACACATAACTAAAAACAAAAATCAAAAACACATCATGAAAAAAATTTTTATGGTAATGGCGGCAGTCCTCGTGTCGCTTAGTGTGTCTGCATTTGAGTTTGACGGCATCGACCTTAACGGCAATTTCGTTGACATCACACGCCAGATAAGCCAGAAAGGCTATGTCTATGACGATGCGATGAAATGTCTCAAAGGCAACTGTCAGGGGAATGAGATATTCCTCTCTGTAAACAATACAGATGTGACAGAGAAGAACCGTCTTGGCCAGCTCATCGTGGAGATACCTATGAACAACAATTCGTTCGAGGAAATAATAAAGACATTCAACGTTGTTTATCATCAGATAGAGAAGACAACAAACGCTTCCACATACAAAGTGTCAGATGACGGTACAAAGCTTGTGGTAAGCAAGACTGTGCGTGGAATAAGCCTTACATACAACACACCATACTACAAGACGAAATAAGCTCTCTTGCTTGGTACTATAAGATGAAAGCAGACAGGTCAGGGATGATTGGTTCCCTATGACCTGTCTGCTTTTTGTTGTTGGGTCGAGCTGTTTGAATTTGTGACCTATGGGTCAAAAAGTGAACGAAAGATGGCAAGACGTTATACCCCATTCTGAGAATATATCTACGGTGGTAATTTTTAGAACCACCCTAAAGTGTTTCGACGAAGGGACACATCCACTTAAAATGCCAACCCATTGTATAATATTGAGTATATCGGCGCGTATAGCCTATTCTTCATGTATAACCCTTTCGGTGTAGGTAATCAGGCACTTGAATGCTGCATAGGAGGTATAAAATATATGCCGCCATGCAAGAGAACCTCATTGCTGATGACGGCATATATACTATAGAAACCACCTATGGTTTGTATGATTATATCTTAGTCGAGAATGATAGGCTTATATTTTGGTACAAGTATCTTCATCACGCTCCATCCTATCAGATAGGCTACGGCGCATATGCAGAATACTATCATGTAGCCGGCTGGCTTGCCCTCGAATCCCATAAACTGGAATGCGGAGCCCTGCTCGGCAGCGTATGTGAAGAGCTGACCAGAGCCTTTATTGATTATGAACGAGCCGATACCGCCTGCCATAGAGCCGATGCCCGTGATTGTGGCTACGGCCGATTTGGGGAACATATCGCCTGTTGTGGAGAATATATTGGCCGACCATGCCTGATGGCCCGCTCCGACAAGGCCTATGATTATTGCAGGCCACCATGCGCTATATTGTCCTAAAGGTTGGGCGAAGAGGGCGAGGACAGGGAAGAATGCGAAGATGAGCATCGCAAGCATACGACCTTGATAAGGGTTCATGCCACGCTTCTCGACAAAGAGCTTAGGGAGATAACCTCCAAACATGGATAGGACAGTCACAATGGCATACAGCGTGAAGATGAGAGCTATGCCCATAGAAGAGTCTGAAGTGTAGCCATACTGGTCAGAGAAATATGCTGGTGCCCAGAACAGGAAGAACCACCATACTCCATCTGTCATGAACTTGCCGAAAGCGAACGACCATGTCTGACGATAAGAGAAAGCCTGCAGGAATGACATCTGACGCTCCTTCTTCTCAGGGTTCTGAACATCATGGTCTGTCTCGTCCTGGTTCATGTAGCTCAGCTCTGCCTCGTTGACATATTTGCTCTTGGCCGGTTTGTCATATACGAAGACCCATATTGCGGCCCAGATGAATCCGAGCGCACCGATAATGATAAACGCCATCTCCCATCCCATAGCCTTTGCGAGGAGAGGTATTGTGGCAGGAGCAGCCAGTGCGCCCACTGATGCGCCGCTGTTAAATATGGCTGTTGCGAAAGCCCTGTCCTTCTTCGGGAAATACTCTGCCGTCACCTTTATCGCAGCAGGGAAGTTGCCAGCCTCACCAAGCGCGAGGACAGAACGGCAGAAGAGGAAGGCGTACATGCTGATGGTTGAGATCATAATGGCGGCATCGCCTGTCGCGCGTATGAGGTCGGCACGTCCGTCATAGCCACCTCCCATGACAGCCTCTGTGAAAAGGCCGCAGCACGCATGGAGGACAGCACCAAGCGACCATACTACGATGGCCCAGAGATAGCCCTTCTTTGTGCCCATGAAATCGACAAACTTTCCTGCAAAGAGGTTTGCCACAGCATAGAAAATGGAGAATACGGCTGTGATTGTACCATACGTCTCGTCAGTCCAATGGAATTCTGGAGAGATGAAGTCTTTCCATGTCAGGGACAGAACCTGACGGTCCATATAGTTGACTGTTGTTGCGAAGAACAGCATAGCACACATGACCCAACGCCAGTTGGTCATCTTTGTTGTTTTAATCTGACTCATGTTTGTTATTAGTATTTTTTAGATTTTAGTTAACTTAACGTTAATGCAAAATTAATGATTATCTGTAATATTTCAGCATTTTAACTCTAATTGAGTGCTATTGTTTATGATTTTTTAACCGTTGTGGATATATGACCTTTACTGTATGTTTTGCCAATATATGCGCGAAAAGGGCTCGAAAATATTTGTTTGTCCTATTTTTACATACGTGTTTATAGGTATTTGTGTAATTTTGCATTTGCAAACGAAGATTATCATTATAAAATAACGTATTTATGGAACATTACATTGTCAGACGTGAGAGACTTGAAGATGAGCACCTTGTTGAGAATCTTGTACGTGAGGCTTTCTGGAACGTTTATCGTCCTGGATGTCTTGAGCATTATGTATTGCATTGCCTCAGAAGTGATGCCGACTTTATTCATGAGCTGAATCTCGTCATGTCGCTCGCTGATGCCTCGATGCCATCGGGAGAGAGAATCATAGGCCAAGCAGCGTGTATGAGGGCGTCCATAACCCTTGACGACGGATGCATGCTGCCCATTATGACCCTCGGCCCCATAGGAATACATCCCGATTATAAACGCATGGGATATGGAAAAGCCTTGCTCGATGACACTCTCCTTCGGGCTCAGGAGATGGGGTTCGGAGCGATATGTTTCGAAGGTAACATAGATTTCTATGGTAAGAGTGGATTCACATACGCCTCAGAATTTGGCATCAGGTATCACGGACTCCCAGACGGAGCTGACGCATCTTTTTTCCTTTGTAAAGAGTTGAAGAAAGGTTACCTTAATAATGTGTCGGGAGAATATGCCACGCCTGAAGGCTACTTTGTCGATGAGACAGAGTGCGAGATGTTTGATAAGGCTTTCCCTCCAAAGGAGAAGAAACGTCTCCCAGGACAGTTGTGGTAATATCGTCAAGGTAAAGCCTGGGGGGGGGGGGGATTTTCCTGACGTGTGTTTTGGAATGTCGCTTTATTACATGATGATGGGACAAATAAAACATCATGTGTTGTTAATCATGGATGGTTTTCAACGGTTGATGTGTTTAATCTCTATTACTTCATATGACAGAGATAAGATTGGCACCTCCAGACGTGCTGCTATGTCCATATATTAGGATGTATTTCTGGGGGCATGACCCTGACGCACCACATGTGCAGCGCATTGTACCTAACGGAGAGATGGGGCTATGTTTTTACCGTAGCGGCCCTGTCAGCTATGTGTCAGTCAGTGGTATTGCCGTCCGACACAGAAGTTGTGTGATGGGTCAGAACTTAACGTTCCATGATATCGTGTCCGAGGGTAATGTTGAGATAACGGGTGTCCACTTTACAACCCTTGGTGCCAGTGTTCTGCTCAACAGCTCCGCGCATGACTATCGTGGCAGGGTCATAGAGGTCTGCGACACATGTGACAAGGAACTTACCACGCTTGACGAGCAGATAAACATGGCGGAGGGTTATGAGGCGTGTTTCAGACTTATGGATACCTTCTTCTTGAAGCGACTTTGTTCCAGAGATATCGATATGCTCAATCTAAGACGTCTCGCACGAGCCATATCATACGGTCAGAAGCATATCTCGAACATACGTATAGGTGATATTGCATCAGAGGCGTGTCTCAGCCCACGCCATTTCGGACGTGTCTTTTCTGATACCGTAGGCATGTCTCCTAAAGATTATATGCGCCTTGTGAGATATCGAAAGACCCTCACAGAATTAAAAACGAGCAAGGGAAAAGAGCCATTATCAACGGTGGCATGGCGGAACGGTTATTATGACCTCTCACATCTCACATGCGATTTTACAAAGATAAGCGGCTATACACCATCCTCGCTGTTGGATGTATCGGCAAATGATGATGACGAGGCGGGATGGAGAATATGACCCATGTCGCCCATTGCAGGGGACAACAGACGATGTAAAGGAGATACAGACATGTCCCACAACAAACGGCCGTGCCGTGTGATATCATTGTATCACGCGGCACGGCCGTTAGGCGCGTATCTGTCTGTTATACAATATTGTAACTATGCATAATGTGTGTGTAGATATTATACAAGCCTGTCCGAACTATCACGTCTCTGTATGAGATTAGATCTAAATAATGATTGTTGTGAGGGTAGGGACAGGAAGCATATCTTCGATGCGTTGCCGGATTTATTGTCAGACACGAATATATATTGTATCCGTCTGGGGGAAGACGCTACTCAACATAGAGGACGAGTCCCTTGAGGTATTCTCCTTCGGGATGGAATATGTTTATGGGGTGGTCGGCTGGTTGGTGAAGCTGGTGGAGTATGCGCACATTTCGTTTTGCCTGAGCGGCAGCTGTGAACACGGCATTGCGGAAGTTGTCCTTTGTCACCACCTGTGAGCATGAGAATGTGAAGAGTATGCCTCCTGGCTTTATGCGCTCGAACGCCTTTACATTCAGGCGTGTGTAGCCTTTCAAGGCGTTGCGGAGGGCGGCACGGTGTTTTGCAAATGCGGGAGGGTCAAGGATGATGATGTCATATTTGTCTCCCTCACGATCAAGATATTTGAATGCATCCTCACAGAATGCCTCATGACGTGTGTCACCAGGGAAGTTAAGGCTGACATTTGCACGTGTCAGCTCTATCGCCTTGGCCGAGCTATCGACCGAATGGACGAGGCTTGCCCCACCGCGCATAGCGTAGAACGAGAATCCTCCGGTATAGCAGAACATGTTCAGGACACTCTTCCCGTGTGAGTAGTGTTCGAGGAGAGAGCGGTTCTCGCGCTGGTCGATGAAGAATCCTGTCTTCTGGCCGTTAAGCCAATCGACATGGAAGGCGAGCCCGTTCTCTATCGCCGTGTTCTCGACTGAGCCACCGTAGAGGAAGCCATTACGTAATCCATCAGCCTCGTCATGGGCAAGACTGGCAAGGTCGGCTTTGAAGGGGAGTGTTGTCTCGCTCTTGTAATAGATATTCTCAATCCTGCCATCCATCACCTCCATCAGAGCATCTGCTATGTCGTGTCTGTCCATATGTATGCCTACAGAGTGGGCCTGGATGACGGCTGTAGCGCCATAACAGTCGATGACAAGCCCCGGGAGGGTGTCACCCTCGCCGTGTACGAGACGATAGGTGTTGTTACGGGGATTGTCTGCTATCCCTGTCCTCTGACGCATCTTAAGGGCTTCTGCAAGTCGTTCCTTCCAGAAGCTGGAGTCGATGGTGACATCTGAGAACGAGAGTACACGGACAGCGATGCTGCCTATCTGGTAATGTCCAACAGCAACAAAATGGCCTTGTGAGGTCACAACTCTAACAATACATCCCTCAGAGACGCCCTCGTCGATATTGTCGATTGCCCCAGAGAATATCCATGGGTGGAAACGTTTCAGAGACTCTTCTTTACCCCTCTTGAGGCGCACTGTTTTATATGTGTTGGTCATCAGAAAATCTATATATAATAAGTGTATATGTTTACTTCAACAAAAAAATGTTCATGTATGGGGCGGACTTTCTCCGAGATGATACAGAGCTAAAAGCAGAGTGTAGCCAACGTCCGTATGACTGTAGCCCGAGGGCGAGTCAGGCATTTGCCACCTCGTATTCCGGTGTTTCTGCTACGGATGTTACAGTCGAATTCTCAGCTACTGTATCAAGGATATAATCGTGGGTTTCCATAAGTCTGCAATACTCTTCGTAAAGCATTATACATGCCCATGCGTCTGTGGCTGCATAGCGTTTCTGCTTCTCTGACAGGACGTCGCTCTCCCAGTTGGATAGCTGTTCGCGCTTTGATATCCTTTGGCCGAAAATGTTAGCATATAGCTTGGCGAGGCTCATGTCCTCTATGCCAAGATCGCACATGATGTTCTGGAGGTCAATAAAGTGTCCCTTCCTGAATGTTACACGCTGCGAGAGGGAGTTGATGTCGTCATGGAGCGATAACCCCACTTTGGGTATGGTCGTATCCTCAAGGAGACGTCTGACAGAGGGCGAGTTGCCAAGGATATTCAGGCGGAAGAGGAAACACGTGTCGTGAGTGGAGACCTGCAGTAGTGCTACCTTATAATGATGACCTTTTGTGAAGCATGGCCGCGTCTCTGTGTCTATACCGAGAATGTCTTGCGAAAGAAGATAGTCAACAGCTTTCTCTGATGTGGACTCATCGAGCACGACGATTATGCGCCCATCGAAGAGAACTCGCGGAAGGGTGGGGAGGAGTTTCTTGTCGAATTTGTTTATTATATGTCTTGTCATTTTTTATATTTAATGGTAGATGGAGGCTGGGGTATGATATGGAAAAGGTCCTCTGGGAGATTCTGAGACATTAGCAGGGGGATATGTCATACATATGCTTCCATCCTTGTATCTCAATATGTCGGATTGTGGTGACTCGGGATTGCTATGACATCGCATCGCCACCATTATAGGGTGGTTCTAAAAATTACCACCGTAGATGTATTCTCAGAGTGGGGTGTAACGTCTTGCCATCTTTCGCTCTCTTTTTGGCTAAAAGTGTAAGCTCGCTCGGTCACAATGCCCGCATTGCTCCCTCTCTCACTTGCACTTTAACCTCAAAAATAGAATTGAAATCTTTCAAGGCTAATTTATAGAACCACCCTATACTCTTTTAATTTGCAAAATTAATAAAAAAAATGGTACAAATGTATAGGAAAATGAATTTTTTCAATTACTTTTGCATTTTGAATCAAGAAAGATGTGTTATGGCTAAAAGCAAGAAACAAGATAAGAAGACAAAAAAATATATAAATAAAGACGAGAAAACATTTGCAGATGTCATGGGCATCGGCAATATAGTGCGTAACGAGTGGTTTGATTTTATAATAGGGCTGATAGTGTTCTGTATAGCCGCCATGACATGTTATGCCATTGTAAGCTATATGCTTACGGGAGAAAACGACCAGAGCCTTGTGCAGGAGATCAGGCCTGGAGAGATATTCACACGTAGCCACGAGTTCAAGAATGGCATAGGCTCAATAGGAGCCATTGTGAGTTATCTTCTCGTAAGCCGTTGCTTCGGCATATCAAGTCTTCTCATACCGGTTTTTGTCGCTGTATGCGGACTACAGATGATGAGAGCCTATAAGGTGAACCTTGTGAAATGGTTTTTCTGCACAATGCTTGTCATGATATGGCTTTCCGTCACTCTTGCCAAGTTCCTGTCGCCTTTCTTTGGAGACAAGATATTCAATCCGGGTGGTGACCATGGAGAGATGTGCCGCCAGTTTCTTGAGGGACTGATTGGATCTCCTGGACTTATAATTGTCTTGGGCGTTATAGCCATAGCGTTCATATCATACCTTTCGGCAGAGACAATAGCCTTCGTAAGACATCTTCTTAACCCTATCGGATATATCAGCAGCCGCATCCCTTTCAGCGTAAGCATGGCTCATGAGAATGAGGAGGCTATAACGATAGAAGGTGGGGATGCTGAATTCGCGTTCGTCGATCCCGCCCCACAGACAGCCACATTCGACAAGGGGAAAGCTCATTTCTCACAGCCTGACGATACGGACGACAAGGGAAACAGAACTATAGTCGATGAAGAGACAGGGCAGGAGATAAGCCTACCTGTCGAAAGTGAAGATGGCACTAATGCCGGTGGACAGGATGCAGAACCTGGATTCTCTGTCGTGGAGACACAGAAAGTGGATAAGGCCGACGGCTCAAATGTTGCGCAGCATTATGACATGAACACTCCGCTCAATCCGCGTGAGCCGTTCCTCAACTATTCGTTCCCGACGCTGTCGCTGTTAAAGAAATATGACAACGACCGTAAGCCGTACATCGACAAGGAAGAACTTATAGCCAACAAACAACGAATAGTTGAGGTGTTGAACTCGTTTGGCGTGCAGATACGTGAGATAAAGGCTACTGTTGGCCCAACAATCACGCTATACGAGATTACGCCTGCTGAAGGTGTCAGAATATCAAAAATACGCAATCTGGAAGATGACATAGCCTTGTCGCTCGCAGCTCTCGGAATCCGCATCATAGCTCCTATACCGGGAAAGGGCACAATAGGTATAGAGGTGCCAAACGCCAAGCCATCGATAGTCTCCATGGAGAGCATTCTTAACTCAAGGAAATTCCAGGAGTCGAACATGGAGCTGCCCATTGCGCTCGGAAAGACCATCACTAACGAGGTTTATATGGCTGATTTGACAAAACTGCCCCATCTCCTCGTAGCAGGAGCTACAGGTCAGGGAAAGTCTGTCGGACTTAACGCCATCATAACATCTCTGCTGTACAAGAAGCATCCTAATGAGCTGAAGATTGTGCTTGTTGACCCGAAGAAAGTCGAGTTCTCGGTATATGGCCCCATAGCTGACCATTTTATGGCGGTCGTAGATGAGGATGAGGATCCAATAATCACAGATGTAACAAAAGTCGTAAGGACACTAAAGTCGCTCTGCACGTTGATGGATCACCGCTACGACCTTCTGAAGACTGCCGGAGCGCGTAATATCAAAGAGTATAATAAGAAGTACCTCAACCACCAGCTTAATCCTGAGCTGGGCCATGAGTTTATGCCGTATATCGTAGTCGTTATCGATGAGTTTGGCGACCTCATCATGACAGCAGGCAAGGAGGTTGAGATGCCTATAACACGTATAGCCCAGCTCGCGCGTGCTATTGGAATACACATGGTGATAGCTACCCAGCGACCGACGACATCCATAATCACTGGAAACATCAAGGCCAACTTCCCTGGACGTATAGCATTCCGTGTCGGGGCAATGGTAGATTCGCGAACCATCCTTGACCGCCCTGGCGCTAACCAGCTCGTGGGCAGAGGCGACATGCTCTTCCTCAACGGTGCAGAGCCAGTTCGTGTACAATGTGCTTTTGTCGATACGCCTGAGGTGGAAGCAATATCCCAGTATATAGCCGAGCAGCCTGGACCACTCCATCCTCTTGTTCTGCCAGAGCCCGCTGTTGAGGGGGATGGTCTCGGAGGCACGATAAGCGACTCAAGTATAGCTGACCTTGATCCTCTCTTTGAGGAGGTAGGGCGTTTTATTGTCGTACAGAACCAAGGCTCAACATCGGCCATACAACGTAAATTCAAAATTGGCTATAACAGGGCTGGACGTCTCATGGACCAGATGGAACGTATGGGTATCGTCGGTGCTGCACAGGGGGCTAAGCCGCGTGATGTCCTCATAACTGACGAGAACAGTCTGAACAACTTGTTTGAGAGCATCAGAAGGTAATCGTCACTTAAAGAGGCGGGTACCACTCCAAATAATAAGTCTGACACGCCATAAACAAGACATATTAAGCGAATGTCGATAGATATTTTCCCAGATTACACCTTCAGACAAACATATAGGTGTGTATTCACAGTGTTCTAACCTTTAGAACCACTGACTAACAGAAAGTAATACGTTTTCCCGCTTATAAATAAATGTATTCTTTTCCCCATATTCATGATTGATAACTGACATCGTCAGATAGATATACGACGGATTTATGGGGAGAGAGTAATTTTTAAGGTATAAAGGA
>JBJEAW010000141.1:0-9916 GCA_051869435.1 Prevotella sp.
CAAATGGGACAAAAATCGTTGAAAATAATTTGGGGGTATCAAACTTGGGTTAAAGGCAGAGATATCATGAAATAGGCGATGAACGACACGACCATAAGGTGGTACATAAGCCCTAATCCCCTGAGAGCGTTGCAGTATGTCATCTGTAGGGCATCGCCAAATTGATATACTATGAGTGGCAGTATTGTAGCGGCCACAAGGGCGGTTATCTGCTCGTCGTCGGCAAACCACCATCCTATCTCGTTGCGGAGGATGAATATCGGCACTGCCACGCAGAATGCCATGCAGAGTATTATATGCAGTCCGGCTCTTGACACCTGCTGGATAGAGCGGTAGTCGCGCCGCCCGATATAGTGGCTGACACGCACTGAGACGGCTATGCCTATGCCAAGGTAGAACATATAGAAGAACATGGACACGGTCAGCATAATCTGGTGAGCGGCAAGAGCCTGCACCCCTGTCCATCCGACAAGTATGGCAGTCAGCGAGAATGCCGCGCTCTCCATTGCCATCTGCAAGCCTGATGTCCATCCTAATGATACCAGACGACGGAACACATGGCTGTCGAGCCTGCGCAAAGAGAACATGCGTGACGAGAACACTTTCAGCTCTTCCCGCATACAGAATATCATCATGAACGCCGTGATGACTATTACCCTCGATACGGCTGTTGATATTCCCGCTCCCAGGAGCCCCATCTCTGGCATCCCGCATTTGCCGTAGATGAGTATGTAGTTGCCTATGATATTCAGCGTGTTTGCCATGACAAAGACCATCATGGACACCTTGGTGCGTCCTATGGTGTCAAAGAATTGTCTCATGACACATCCCCAGCAGACGAATGGCAGGGACACGATATTGACAATGAGATATGGCCTCATGAGAGGCAAAAGGCTCTCTGGCTGTCCGAGATATGGCAAGGCGCAATAGAGTGTCACGGCCGCTATGGTGAGCAGCACTGACAGTATGGTGTTGGCCACGAACGCACATCTCACCACCTCTCCTATGCTGGAATACTCTTTACGCCCGAAGCGTGCGCCCGCCACAGGTGTCAGTCCGCATGAGAATCCCACGGCTATGAGCACGAGCAGTGTGAACATGGTGTTGACGAAACTTGCCGCTGCCAGTTCCTCTGTGTTGTGATGTCCTATCATCAGGGTGTCTGCGAGGTTCAGCACGATCTGCCCTATCTGGCCTATCACTATAGGAGTGCCCAGACGCAGGAGGTCTTTATAATGATTTGTCTTTATACTGTTTTCTTGTGTCACGTCTTTCCTTAGAATGTATTGGTTGTCATGTGTTTCTTTCTCTCGTCTCTTACGGCTCCGTCATGTATGGCCGATGTCGTGCCACGGCTCCCGCCCTCAACAATAAATATGGGCGGGAGAGAGCCTTGCTGGCTGTCCTCCCGCCTTATGGTCAATATACCCTTATCCTGTCTCCGACACGTATCTGGTAGTCAGGAGAGAGACGGTTCTTCTTATAGAGGGATTGCAGCCTTACGCCATATTTCTGGGCTATCGAATACATCGACTCTCCCTCACAGACTATGTGTGGCCTGTTCTTGAACTCCTTGTCGGCCTTTGTCCTTTTCTTCTCGAGATAGACGATATCCCATTCGTTGAGGACAGTATGCCGGTCGCGCTCGTTTATCTTGGCCAGCTTACGGTATGACAGTCCGAATTCCTTTGCGATAGTCTTGAACGTGTCTCCCCTGCGTGCAAAGACATAGTAGTTGCGGTTGTTCATCCTTACAGTGTGCTCGTTCGGCTCGATGCTGTGTGTGACAAACTTCCTTGGCACCTCGTCTATCTTTCCTCCTGTCCTCCTTACTCTCGCTATATCGTATGTCTTCGCATTGTCGAGGGCGTGCAGGTTGTAACATCTTATGATGTCAATCAGCAGGTCGGCATACCGTGGGTTTGTGGCATATCCGCATGCCTTCAGCCCTCTTGCCCATCCGACGTAGTCAGTATGTCTCAGTGAGAACAGCTGCCTGTAGCGTGGTCTCTCCAGGAATCTTGAATGGTCCTCATAGCTGTCGTAGGGCGACTTATATACTCTGAAACACTCTCCTACGGCATCATCGTCGCGTTTCATTGACGGCCCTGTCCAGTCGTGGCATTTTATGCCGAAGTGGTTGTTGCCTTTTCTTGCCAGTGTGCTTTCTCCCGCCGCGCTCTCCAGCAGTCCCTGTGCCATTGTTATGCTTGCGGGGATATTATGCTTCAGCATCTGATATACGGCGAGGTCGCTGTATGTGTCTATATAGTTCTGGTATCTCTGGTTCCATTTGACAGGTCCCATAGCCGATGCCACATACGGCATGATTGCGGCCAGAGCCAGGGCTATGGCCGTGGCCCACGTCTTAAGGCTTATGCGGCGGAATATCATTATGTCCTTCATTATCATGGTTAGTTTCCCGTAATATAGAACAAGGGCGGTGCTTGTAAGCATCGCCCTTGTTGCGTCTTGTAGTGGATAGGGGATTCGAACCCCTATGGCAAGATTGAGAATCTTGAATCCTAACCCTTAGATGAATCCACCATGTCTCGTCGTCTTCTACTTGTTTGTCTCTTGTCTTGTAGTGGATAGGGGATTCGAACCCCTATGGCAAGATTGAGAATCTTGAATCCTAACCCTTAGATGAATCCACCGTAGAAGAGTCTTGTCTGTGTGGCTGAGGAAGTGCTGTGCGGAAGGTGGGGGATTCGAACCCCCGGTACGGTAAACCCGTACGTCAGTTTAGCAAACTGGTGGTTTCAGCCACTCACCCAACCTTCCAAACTGGTTGTTCGCTCAGCTGCTCTCGAGAGCATAAGCTTCAAAAGCGAGTGCAAAGGTACTGCTTTTATTTTAAACCACCAAATTTTTACGCTCCTTTTTTCTCACAGCCTTTCATTTTAATGGTTTTGTCCTGTCTGGAGTGTCGGTTTCTCATGCTTTATATAGTATAGCAAGCTACTGTCCGGTAAAGTTATGGGATTATATCCTATTGTTTTGCCGGACAGTAATAATACGCTTCTTATCAACAGAGATGTTATGTCCGCTTATCCACCGTGTGTCGTTACCTTCTTGCGTTTTCTTCTTTATTGCTGTGTCTGATGCTGTGCTTCTCACGCATTTTTCCGCGGCTGAGGTTATAGGTCAGGGTGACATTCAGCTGTGGGCATGACTTGTTGTAGCGGCATATATCGGTAATGAGGCCGTCGGTTTCTGTCTGCGTCTTGCTCTTCTGGTGGCACAGCAGGTTGTAGCATTGTATCTTCAGCGACATGCGTCTTCGGGCTATATGTTGCAGCAGGGCGACGTATGTGTAGTGGTAGGCGTTGCCCCTTGAGTATGCGTTCTTCTCGACAGAGGAGAACGAGTAGGACATCTCGACAGATGTGCTCCGCCCTATATTGAATGTGTGCTGCATGAAGAAATTGCCAGAGAAGGCATTGCGGTAGATGGCATTCGGGGCGGAGAAGTCGGTGTAGAGCACGCCGCCCTGGCATATCACATTCCACCAACGTGTCAGTGTCAGGGGGACATATGCGTTCAGCGCCACCGCTTTCCGCTTCATCCCGTCGATGGCGGTATGTACGGTCACGATGTCCGTGCCTATGCGCTTTGGGTAGTTATACTCGCTTATGGCGTTGCCGCTCCATATATACGACAGGGTGAGGGTATATTTGTTGCGTATGACAGAGCTGAGGCTCATCTCGTTGATGATGTTCGGCCTCAGCTCAGGGTTGCCGGTATATATGGTGTATCGTGACATATAGTACTGTGTGGGCATAAGCAGGTTGTACGACACTCTCTCTATGCGCCTGGAGTATGTGCCGCTGACTGTAGCCCCCTCGCCTGCCTTGTACGAGCAGTAAAGCGACGGGAAGAGGTAGAGCTTGGAGTAAGGCTCCACGCCGTCGGCCATGTCGATGTCCGTATATTCGCATCTTATGCCTGCCGTCATGTTCCAGTGCCCTATGCCCGCGCTGCATTTTGTATATAGCGCGTATGATGTCTCCTCGTATCTCAGCCTGTAGCCCGCGCTCTCGTCGGGTGTCCATGCGCCGTCATCGCCGGCCTTGTACGACGAGAGGTCGCTATGGAGGCTGGAGAGTGAGTATCTCGCTCCCGCCATGAGCGTCACATTCTTGCCTACACCGTGTGTGTAGTTCGTCTCTGCTGTCAGTATCGTTGACGGACGTGACTGCTCCTCCAGCTTCCTCTCTGCTGTGGGCGGCGTGTATTCGTCGGCATAGTTATGGTAGAGATACTCGTTCCCGTCGTCGTAGCGGAAGCACCGTGAGTAATCGGCTATGACACTCAGTTTCTTCCTCCCCGTGCTGTCAAGGGCCAGAGCGTAGTTGAGGGTCAGGTCGAGATAGTCAGATATCTGCGACTGTTCATGCTGTGTCTCTGTCCTCACATAGTCAGTCCCCGTCAGGTGTGTGACGCTCTCCACACTCTCGTCTTTCCGCCAGTAGGAGTAGCTTGCGCCCAGGGCCAGCGTGTGGCGTGTGTCAGGTGTGTAATACCAGTTTGCCGCCACGCTGTGGTTACGGTCGTCAATCTTGTCCTTCGAGTGTGGGGTGTCGTATATGATGCTGTTCTTCGTGTCGTGTGTCCTGTTGTCAACATACAGCCATTCCCTGCCTGCCAGCGTGTTGGCCGATATGTCGAACGAGCTTTTCTCTGTTGTGTATCTGAATGCCACGTATGGCGCGGCGGCATGGTAGTTGAGGAGGTATCCCTTCACCTGTGCCGTCGCCTCATATCCCTGCTCGTATGTCCGCCTCCTTATGATGCGTATGATGCCTCCCTGCCCCTCGGCTGAGTACTCTGCCGGAGGTATCGGTATGACCTCTATGCGGTCAATGTCCTCTGAGTGTATTGTCGCCAGATACCTCTTGAGGGTCTCACCGTCCATATTCACCTTCTTGTCGTTGATATACACCTTGGCTCCTGATATGCCGTTGATGTATATCTCGCCGCTCTCCGTCATCCTCACTCCTGGCATCTGGTTCATGAGGCTCTCGGCCGTATTGGCTGTCGCCGCCATGCTGTTCTTTATGTCTATCTTGTATCTGTCAGCCTCAAACACGACTCTCGGCCGCCTCGCCGTGACGACGACATCCTGCAGCGTGGTATGGCTCTCGCTGAGGGTCACTGTGCCCAACGTGAGGTCTTTGCCGACGCTGGCCGACAGTGTCAGCGGCTCATAGCCTATCGCGCTGAATGTCAGACGGTATCTCCCCTCGGGCACAACGGCAGAGAAATGCCCGCAGCTGTCGCTGACAACACCTGTGACATGCCCCGATATCGAATCGGCGAACGATACTGTCGCATACTCAACGCCCTGGGCGTCATCGCCGCAGACCATGCCCGTGACATTGTATGTCTGCTGCCCATAGAGCGACAGATGCAGCAGATAGAATGAAATCAAGAATAAATATCTCATGATAGTGCGTGTTTGTGTCAGAATATAATAGAAGGCCGGCATAACCCTCTTCTATATGTCACTTAAGAATTAAAATCATGTGGAACTTTTTGCAAAGTTATAAATTATCATGTTTACATATTTTTTTACAACAATTTATTAACAATAATTAGTAGCAACTGCTTTTTAGTAACTATTCTTAAATATAGTGAGCAGCATGCACTGAACCAAAGGTCGCTGGTCGAAGGGAAAAGCAAAGCGCAGAAGCCCATAGCCCGGGGCAGAGCGTAGCGACACCCTGGGTGAAAATGGAAAGTGAGCAATGCGCGCTGTAAGCGAAAAAGCGTTACATGCCCACAATTGTTATCTACGCTTTTGCGCTTACAGCGCGACAATTACCACACAAACAATAGCCTCAGGGTGTCACTCCGCTACGCTCCATTTGCCCTGGGCTGTGCTCGTCTGCGCTTACAGCGCATACTAATCGAGAAACCAGTAATGCGTTTCTATTATGAGACAATCGATTCCTGATTTATTTATATAGAAGCTAATGCCTTTTGTGAGATGCCGTCTTGCAGACTGTAAGCATACTGAATGAGCACCTCAGAGGTACTGTCTTGGGTGGTCATCCAGTATCTCTAAGGTGCTCATTCAGTACATATCCGGGAATTGGGGTATGCGCATTAAAAACCGTAAGCCAGATACCCACATCCGCTTACAATCTGTAACCTTGCGGGGGCATTCTCCTCTTTCGCGGCCTATCGTGTTATGCGCTGTATGTCCTCTACGGTCAGTGTGCCAGTGATGTTTACTACCTGCACCTCGCTGCTCTCTACGTTCAGCAGCACGAACTCGTTCATTCCGCCATTTTTCCTGACGTATATGTATGTCTGCTCGTCGCCCTCGCGCCGTCTTAGCAGCTCTGTGTGCCGGCCTTTCTTAAGCTCGGCCAGTGCGTCGGCCTTAATCCTCTGGGCTGTCTGTCCATCCTCGCAGTTCAGCACGCGGATATGGTCGATCTTCCCGACGACAGTCTTCAGGTCAAGGTCGCCGACATTCAGGCTCCCTGCTGCCAGCGATAGCAGGGCTTTAGAGACATAGACGCTCTCAACGCCTTTCGCATCCTCATATTTCCTGAACAGCGCATCCTGTGACAGCGCTATCTGTGCCAAGAGTGACAGCATGGTGACAACTATTATCTTCTTCATGACATTATGGTGTGTTTTGTGTATGGATTGTTGTTGTGATTTTTGGGTGGGATATATAAATCGCTTCCTCTTATTGGTCAGTCATGCCTGCCCAGTGCGTCGAGGCCCTTGTTCATGCTCTTCGAGAATTTCACGAGGGCGAGCTCTGTGACAGCCCTTGCCCGCTCTATCTCCTCCCGGGTATATTGCCGCTGCTCTGTCCCCGTCTCGTGCGCCGCTGCCTGTGGTGTGTCGCCCGGCCTGACGAGTATGCCCAGTGTTGTGAGCACGAGCAGCGAGGCGGCTATGCCCGACATCCAGCGCAGCGACTGCCGCCGCTCACGTCTCGCGGTGGCACGCTCTATCATGTTCCATGTCTCGGCCTGGTGTCTCATGCGCCGCTCTATGTCCTCAGGAGCCTTGGCGCGGTCTATGCCGTAGAGCAGGGCGAACAGCTTGCGGTCGGCCGAAAGGTCGGCGGGGATGTCGTCGCGTGAGAGGAAGTCCATGAGGCGTGCCTCGTCAAGGCTGTCGGTCTCTCCGTCGTAGTATTTCCTCAGTAGTGTTCTTGCTTCTTTGTTGTCCATCGTCTTTCAGAATGTTTTTGTGTTGTGGGGTTATCATACGTGTGGCGGTCATGTCCGCTGGCCGCTGTCGAGAGCGGCAATGACAGTCCGCAGGGTCTTCCTTGCCCGGCAGAGTAGTGTGCGCAGATGGGTTGTCGTCAGCCCTGTCGTGGCGGCTATCTCCTCGTATGGCCTGTCCTCGATATCCTTCATGATGATTATCTGCCTCTGGCTCTCAGGCAGACGGCTTATGATATCGTTTGCCATGGCCGCAAGGTCACGCTGCTCGACAGTGCGCCCCACATCGTCGTCAGAGGCTATGCGCGCTGTCTCACGCCCTGCCGCCACCATGCCCGGGCGGGGGACGCGGCGGCGGTCGAGCCATACATTCCTGACCATGCGCACAGCGTATGCCTCTGCATTGGCGATGGCGCCGAGATTGTCGCGGTGGGTCCACAGCCGCAGGAATGTCTCCTGCACTATGTCCTCAGCGTCGTCGTCGCTCCCCGTCAGCCTGTATGCCGCCCAGAACATTGTCCTGCTGCATGAGACAAACCGCTCCTTGAATTCTGTTATCTCCATACCCTCGGCCTTTATTTCTTGCTGGTGGATGTTCTCTTCTTCTTTTTCATGATGTCTTCCTGCAAGAGACGGTTGATGTCCTTCTCGTGTATCTTCCCCTTCACCGATACCATCATGCAGTCATCACGGCCGCTGTTGACGACAAGCAGCTCACGTATGTAGCTCCCCTTCTTCCTGATATGGACGCTGACATTGTCTGTCTCGTCCTTCACCTTTGTGAGAAGCTCATAGCCATCAAAGCGCAGCCGGCCGACAGCCTCAGCGAACTCACGTTTCGCCTCGGCGTCACACTCTTCCATGTCCAGCACCTTCACTGAGCTGATATGGCGCAATATGTCCATATTCTCGTCGCCGTCAACATTTCTTGCCAGTGCCATCCCCATCTTCACCAGCATCCTGGGGACATGGACATACTCGGCGTTCTTCTTGTCCTTGAACTCGGAGAACACGTCTCTCGGGCCGCCCGCACACGCCGATAGCATATAGGCTGAGAGCAGCAGGGCTATTATCGTCATTCTTCTTGTATTCATATATGTTATGTATTATTGTGTTGGCAGATGATTGGCCTCTCATGTCCGCTTCTATATATAAAGACGTATGTTTAGGCAGAAACATTACAACGAGACAGCGTTTTTTTCAGTTCTGTCTGGTAAACATTATTTGGGTACAGTTCATGGTTTATCCGGACAGCCTATTGGAAAACAATTGCCCAACAAGCCCCGAAAGGCTACGGGTAGGCGAGCGAAGCTCGGGAATGGGGGCGTGACTGTTAGAAACCCCATCGGGGCTGTGGCACAGTCATTTACTATTGTTTACGAATAGTAATAACATAAAAAAAGAAAAAGCTTCCACGTGTCCTCTCGACAAATGGAAGCTCCAAACTACTAATTGTTATGTGAAATTATGATTAGACTAAAATTCATAAGAATTTATTTCACTACATATTTCTTTCCATCACGGATGTATATTCCTTTCTTTACGGCTGACGACACACGGCGGCCGGAGAGGTCGTAGGTAATATTCGTGTTGCGCTGGATATCCTCTACGCTCACATTCTCTATGCCTGTCGTAGCGTCAAGTCTTCTGATTGTGAATTCCTTAGCAGAGGTGTTGTCGGGCTGTACGAAGTATGCCTTATTGTTGCCTATCGAGTATGCCCCTTCTGTATTGGCAATAAGATAGTAGAACGCCATGTGGCCATTCTTTCTTCCGAGGATGTATATCTTCCTGTCATCAGGGTTATACTTGTTGTTGTCAAGGTCTGTTGTGGTAGATTTCTCGAAAGTCCATCTTCCCAGAGTACCCCTAAAGCTGTTAATCTCTTTATTGAACAGCTTCGCCTTTGCTGGCTTGAAGTATCTCACCTTTGTGATGTCTGGGTCATTTCCTTCACGCTTAATCATCATCAACACAGGTGTCTCGCGTGGGAGGATGTTGTCTTCAAGCTCCATAGGGACAAGTGTTGCCTGCCCATTTATCTGTGTGCTGACAAAATCAAGCCTATAAGGGGTGACATCATTAGGAATGGTGACAGCGTAAGGCAGCTTCAATGTCGCATAATAGTTGTAATCCTCACCTTCGGCTGTAGCCTTACCGTCATCGCTTCTTCCGAATGTCACTTTGAAACCATAGTATTCAGGAGCTTCCCAGCTGCCACACGTTTCTCCGTAGGAAGTGGCATCGACGTATGCGGCATCTGTAAAGTTTATATCTGAGGTCCAATAAGTTGTACTGTTATTTGTCCAGCATTTCTCCGTTTCCTGTAGCCAGTTCGGAGTAGTGTCATCATTGTTAGGAATAGCGACTACTTTCTGCTGTACCTGTGCATTTTGAATTTTAGGAAACTGTAATGCATATCCGCTCATTGCAGCCCCATCTGCCGCTATTGAAGAGCTTGACTCGTAGAAATCAAGTTCTTTAATGAAACCAGTAATGTCAAACTGCTCTGCATATTTTGTTGTACACAGCATTGTACCACTCGATTCCACTTTTCCTGTATTAAGGTTTATACCTTCTCCCATTCCGATATATCCATCTCCAGAGAGGGCAGAGAAATAATAGGTGGATGAGCCTGGGTCACGGTTGAGCACCCAATAATAATTACTAAAGTTTCCCACTTGTAATAATCTCTAATTTAAGGCCTTAAAAATCAG
>JBJEAW010000142.1:0-9844 GCA_051869435.1 Prevotella sp.
ATGTATATGAGCTTCGTGACAGCAATCCAGTTTCTTTCATTGTTGCTATGGCTTTCCTGCTCTCATGGATAGGGTATATACGTGACAGCATGGGGAATGATGTGACATTCTTCAGAATCCATGAACAGAGATACTCTCTCATGTCCTCGCTGATGTCGGCTGACGCGAAAGTGTACAGCCGCTTGTAACATTTGACGGCATCATGCAGCAGTTTTGGCGAGGGACTGTTCAATATGCTTTTCGGATTCTTCCTGTAACAATAGAAAGGGAAACTTATGCGCACTATGCTTCCTGCGCGGTATATCATCCTCATGCGCCAGTCAACATCCTCATACTGGACACATTCAGCAAACCATACGTCATGCCTGAGGATTGTCTCACGCCTGTAAGCCGCATAGCATGGGCCGAGGTTGAAGTCATGTCTCCTCAGCAGCTCACTGCCCGTTATGGCTGTATGGCCGACAGGCACGTCGTATGTCTGTGGAGACAGGGCTGAGGCATAATGTACGTTGCGGTTCACATCACTGTCTATGACATCAGCGTCGGTCGTGTCAATAATCTTCTTGAATGTGGATAGCGTGTTTGTGTATTGCCAGTAGTCGTCGGCATCGAGAAAGAGGACATATCTGCCTTTAGCAATGCGCAATGCGGTATTCCTTGCTCCGCCAGGACGCCTATTCTCCTTATGGCTGACAATGATGGTGTTAGTATGGTGGCGTGTGGCATCAGCCAGATGGTCTCTTGAGCTGTCAGTAGAACAGTCGTCAACAATAATAATCTCATAGTCCTCCTCAGCGATGTCCTGCATATATACGCTTCGGAGACACTCAGCCACAAGGCTCCCGACATTATACATGGGTATAATGACAGTGAAGAACGGCGCGCCCGCGCCATTCTTGGGTAATGCATCGAAACTCTCCATGGGTTCTTACGTGATTGATAGTTATATGTCGCCGCATTCTACTATCAATCCGCAAACGCAAGGGTAAAAAAGAAAAAGCGTGATGCTTTTTCTTACTCGCGTTTAGCACGGGGCGGCCTCGGATTGGAACCCCGGTCATACCATAAGACTTGCATCACGCTTATAGCGTGTGCATCGCCTATTGGCATGAACAGGGCTCACATATCTATACGAGCCGCCTGTCACATATTATTATCGTGCTTTTTATTCCAAATGAGTTTCCGAGGCTCTTGGCTAAACGCGAAATAATAGCGAATGCTTGAAAAATCCCACAATGTCGTAGATACCTTGATTGTAATAATCGGTATCTTATGCAAAGATAGTGCAAGTGAGTGCAGAACATGCCAAGCTTGCTTGAGCATTTATGCCGAATGCAGCCTATCTTATGCAAAGTTAATCAATAGAATCAAAATGACCAAATAATTTGATATGTTTTTGTGATATTATGTCCTTACCTCCTCACCTGATGCTCTTTCTGACCTTCCAAATGAGGTGGGCGGGCAGAAGCAGCAGTGACGGCATGGAGTGGAGGAAGAAGAGACGGAGCCGTCGGGCGAGGCTGACACTCATGCCGGCAGACATATCCCTGTATGTGGAAAGGCTGAGCAGGCCCGTGGCGCGCAGCCGTGAGAGGGCTTTCTTGCTGTCGGCGGGGCGGTGACGGCGTGCGAGGGTAGGGTAGGCAGTGACACTCCTGAGAATCCAGCCCGCCACATAGTCTCTCATGTCCTGGCTTATGCTGCCCGAGGCGAAGCTGTGCAGGCGCTTGTAGCATGATATGCTGTCATATAAGACTCTTATAGAGTGATGCTCGTCAGCGGGCAGCTCCAAGCGGTGGCAATAGAACGGGACGGAGATGCGCACGACAGACTCGGCCTGGTATATGACCCGCATACGCCAGTCGATATTCTCATACATGACATGCTCGGCAAACCATATCCCGCTCTCCACAATCATCTCACGCCTGTATGCGGCGCTCCACGCGTTCAGGCTGAAGTCTGGCATGTCAACCAGCGTGATGCCGTCAACGGCTGTCGGGGTTACCTCGTTGTTGTAAGATGTCTGTGCCGGATGTGACTTGTATGGCACATCCTTGCTTGTGGTGCTGTCTATGATGTCGGCTCTTGTACCGGAGATGATATTCTTCAGCGACGAGAGGGTGTTGGCATATTGCCAGTAGTCGTTGCTGTCGAGGAATACGAGATACTGTCCCCGGGCTTGGCGCATGGCAGTATTAAGTGCTCCGCCCCGGCCTCTCGTCTCGGTGTGTCTGAGCAGCGTCACGTTCGTATGGCCCTCTGTCTGCTCGTTGATATAGTCTATAGAGCCGTCCATCGAGCTGTCGTCGATAATGACCACCTCATATTCGTCTTCTGCGATGTCCTGCATAAAGACGCTCTGGAGGCAGTCAACGATGAGGCTGCCAGAGTTATAGACGTTTATGATGACGGAGAATAAAGGTGCAGTCGCACCATGTAGCACGTCTTTCTTTATAACATTATTCTTGTCCATATTGTGTTTCTATGCGTATTCGATAGCTTTGCGATTGCAGTGTCTGTTGATGTCAGTCTGTTGAGATTTGATTCACAAGTTTATTATTAGAACCCACCATTAAAGGCGTTTAGCTGAATATGAAATAATAGCGAATGTTGAATTTCATAATTTCTTGTAGCTGTATATAGATTCTTGCGCAAAGATACAAAATACTTTCTTATCAGCCAAATATTTTGTTGCCTTTTAGTTATAAAATTATTTAAATGACAATCCATCAGGTTCTTCACCATGGCATAGGGGAGAGTATGATATACACATGGATATGTTTGGGATGCCACAGGCTCTGTGGCATGGCTGCATAAGGTGGTGGAATGGAGGATGGGAATAAAAAAATGCCGCATGGGGGAGAGCCATGCAGCATATATAATAAGGTGTGTATGTCCGTTTGGAGAATCTTCTCGTGTGGGGGCTTGCCGCGGCCTCTGTGGCCAGTGCAGATGGTTCACGCGGAATGTCACTAAATAAAAACTCCGTGACATCCGTGGCCGTCCGTGTGAAGAAAAAAGACTGTCCGCATGAAGAGTTTTATTCAGCGGATTATCATGGGATAAACTGAAGAAAAGAACTCCGTGGCCATCCGTGTGAGGATTCTAACCATAACTGCCCGTGTGTATCAATGCCTGATGGTCAGGATGGTGGGGGGCGAAGATTGGTGACAGAGTGGTGGGAGAGTCAGAGTGTTATCTCGCCCGAGCCATAACAGCGGTGGTGGTCAGTATCGTATATGACACAGAACTGCCCCGGAGCCACACCGTGTATGGGGTGCTCAGAGTGGACGGCATAACGTCCCTCGCCGAGAGGCAGCAGCGTGGCGTGGCTATAGTCGGCAGTGTGGCGTATCTTGAATGTGATGCCCACGGCCTCGTGTCGGGCGGGCGCTGTGGCGTGTGGGTCAATGAGTGGAGTTGTGAGCCAGTTCATATCGTGGATGATGAAGTCCTGGCTGTAGGCCTCCTGTGGGTCGTAGCCATGGGATAGGTAGATGATGTTGCGCTGTATGTCTTTCTTCACGACAAACCATGGCCCGCCTCCGAATCCCAGACCCTTGCGCTGGCCTATGGTGCAGAACCAGTGGCCTTTATGGCGGCCTACGAGATGTCCTGTCTCCAGCTCTATGGCATCGCCTTCCTGCTCGCCAAGGTAGCGGCGGAGATAGTCGTTGTAGTTTATCTTCCCGAGGAAGCAGATGCCTTGTGAGTCTTTGCGGCGGGCGTTGATGAGGTGGTTCTCCTCGGCTATGCGCCTGACATCGTCTTTCATCATGCCGCCTATGGGGAACATGGCTTTCTGTAGCTGCCAGCCGTATATCTGTGCGAGGAAATCGGTCTGGTCCTTTACAGGGTCTGGGCTTGTGCAGAGCCATTTCCTTCCATCGCTGTCAGTCTCTGTCGTGGCATAATGGCCTGTGGCTATGATGTCGTATTCGTGTCCGTGCTTCTCGTCGAATGCCCCGAACTTTATCAGCCTGTTGCACATGGCATCCGGATTGGGGGTATATCCGGCACGCACCTTGTCCATGGTGTAGCGTGTCACTTGGTCCCAATACTCACGGTGACAATCGACTATCTCAAGTCTGCATCCATATCGGTGACATAGGGCTGTGGCCATCTCAAGGTCTTCCTCTGAGGTGCAGTCCCATTCCTCGCCCGGCTTGTCCTCCGGCCCTATCTTGATGTAGAAACAGTCGGGGAGTATGCCTTGTGAGCAGAGGATGTGAAGGGCAACGGCTGAGTCAACGCCGCCTGAGAGTAGTAGAGCTGTCTTCTTGGTCATTTCTTTTTTAGGTGGAGAGTGTTACGGGGGTAGGAGGTTAGGGTGGGCGTTACGGTCTTTGTAAATCAGTTTTGTTTGACCATTATCTAATATGCGGCACGGTATTTTCCGTCTTCCTTGTCGTTCAGCATAGAGAGGTATGAGTTATAGCGCGAGAGGGATATGTAATGGTCCTCGACGGCCTTCAGCACGGCGCATCCCGGCTCGTGTGTGTGTGTGCAGTTATTGAAGCGGCAGCCTTTTGAGAAGCGGAATATCTCCTTGAAGTATGAGCATATCTCCTCCGGCTCCATGTCGAATGTCCCGAAGCCTTTTATCCCCGGGGTGTCTATGACCCATCCCGCATTATTGTCCGGGGGATTGAGAGGCAGCATCTCTGAGAATGTCGTTGTGTGCATGCCTGTGTTGTGGGCGTCGGATATCTCTGATGTGCGCAGGTTTATGTCTGGTATGAGTGTGTTGAGGAGTGTCGATTTCCCTACGCCGCTATTGCCGCTGAAGAGTGTTATCCTGCCTTTGAGTATGGCGCGGAGCTCGTCAATGCCTGTCCCCTCGATGGCAGAGAGCTGGAGGCATCGGTAGCCTATGGTCTCGTAGAGGTCGGCCATCATCTGCTGGTAGTTGAGCTCCTCGGCCGATAGGATATCGGTCTTGTTGAAGGCGAGGATGACGGGCACGGAGTATGCCTCGGCCGATGCGAGGAAACGGTCGATGAATGTCGTTGAGGTCTCGGGATAGTTCACTGTCACGACGAGTACGGCCTGATCGACATTGGCGGCTATGATATGGCTCTGCTTTGAGAGATTCTGTGATTTGCGTATGATATAGTTGCGGCGGTCGGCTATCTCTGTTATGAATGCAGTGCCCTCCCTGTTGGGCTGTATGGTGACATGGTCGCCTACGGCCACGGGATTCGTGCTGCGTATGCCACGCAGACGGAAATTGCCCTTGATTTTACAGTCAACGGTGCTCCCCTCGTCGGTGAGCACCGTGTACCAGTATCCTGTGTTCTTTATAACAAGTCCGTTCATTATTTGGGAGTTTGTGATAGGTGTGTGGGGAGTCAGAGGGCATGTCTTGCCCATAGGGTGGAGTGCCTCTCTGTACCGCTCTCTAACTCCCCTACAAACCATTATACTGTCATTATCTCCTTGTTCTTGTCGGCAAGCATGCTGTCGATTTTCTTTATGAACTTGTCGTGGCTCTTCTGAAGCTTATCCTCTGCATCTTTCTGCTCGTCCTCGGCCAGACCGTCCTTGACAGCTTTCTTCAGCACATCCTTATACTCGCTTCTTACCTTGCGCACAGTGACTTTGGCTTTCTCGCCTATGGCGTTGCACTGCTTGGCCAGCTCGCGGCGGCGCTCCTCGGTAGGCACAGGGATGCAGAGACGAATTATCTCGCCGTTGTTGTCGGGGGTGATGCCGAGGCTTGAGTTGATGATGGCGCGCTCGATGTCTCTTATCGCTTTCTTGTCCCATGGGCGTATCGCTATGGTACGCGGGTCGGGGGTAGAGATGTTGGCCACCTGGTTGATAGGCACCATAGAGCCGTATGACTCTACCTTTATACCGTCAACAAGAGCGACATTCGCTCTGCCGGCGCGTATGTGTGATAACTGCTCGTCGAGGAACATACATGCCATGTCCATCTCTTCTTCAGCATTGCTGAGGGTCTGTTTTACGTCGATCATAGTGTTAGCTGTTTTTTTCTCTTGCCGGGGGTATGGCTGTGTCTCCATAGTGCCTGGCTTGATGGTATTGATTTTTTTGCGTTTATAGGTGTGGCTAGGTAGATATTCCCCCCTCACCTTAAAAGCAAACGGGCCAGAGAGTCAAGGAGCCGTGTTGTGACGCAGTCCGTGTCACGTCGTGGCTTCTTATCTCCCTGACCCCTTTGCTGTGCTTTGTCCCTTGTCTGTGTGATAGACAGGCTGCCTGTACGGCTTACTTCTTCTCTGGAGCCTGCTGTGCCGGAGCCTGCTGCTGTGCCGGAGCCTCTTTCTGGCTTGCGCCGAAGCCTGGCAGGTTGTTAGGGTTTGTTGCACTCTGCTCTGTAGCGGCTTTCTCTATGACGCTCTGCTCTGTCTGGGCTACAGGAGCCACGTAGGCACATATGATGCTCAGCACAACCATAGCGCCGGCGAGAGTCCATGTTGCCTTCTCAATGAAGTCTGTTGTCTTACGTACGCCGAGGACGGCGTTGCCGCCAGCGAAACCTGTTGAAAGGCCGCCACCTTTAGACTCCTGGATGAGGACGATGCCTATCATGAGTATCGCTGCGATGACGATTAGGATTACGAATAATAGGTACATTTGTTCTGTTTATTGTTTTTTGTTTTTGTTATTTATGATCAGTTTCTCTAAGAAGCGTATCTGGTCGGCATAATAGGCGTTCTTGCCACGGTTGCCTGTGTGGAGGCGGCGTATGATCTCGAGCGCCTGTGTGTAGCGGCCCTGGCGCACATATATCTGTGCCATGGTCTCTGTGCAAATGTCGTCAGGGACGGGCTCTGTCGCTTCTTGCATGTCGTGATGCTCTTCTTCTATCTCGGGGAGAACGATGCGGCCGTCTCTTGATATGAAATCGTCGATGAGGTTCTGGCCTTTCATCTGTGGCGTGGCGGTGTCGCTGAGGATGTCTTCGCCACACTGCTCGAGGTATGCCACATAATCTACAGCGGCGTCGGCCGGCGTCGGTTTCCGTCCGTGTCTCTTTTCCTTGTCTTCCTCGTCGGGTATGGAGCCGAGGAAGTTGTTTATGAGCTCTGTCGTGCGGTTGACGTTGTCTCTCGTGCTCCCTCCCTTGCTGTCAGCCTCTTCCTGTGCGGCTTTATGGACGGAGCGCAGACGATAGTGGGCCGCTTCTATCATGTCGAACAGCACACGGCGGTCAGTGATGTATATCGCGGCGCGGCGCAGCTCCTCGTCGAACGATGTGTCATGGAGGAGATAGAGGTTCTGTAGCATAAGCAGACGAGCCGTCTGATAGTAGGGATGGAGTGCTATGAGGCTCCGGAGATCATACAATGTCTCGCGGTCCATGCGCTCTGGGTGTGCTATCAGCTCGTTAAGGTTCATCTGCTCGTTCATCACTATTTTAGGATGCAAAGATACAAATTTTTTATGAATAAAAGGGTATGTTTTAATAAAAAAGTGTATGGTCGCTATTTTTTTTGACCCAAAAGGGCTTCGTTTACAGCTTTATTAAGTATCTTTGCACGAGGGATTGGGGGGAGACAGGATTAGTCGTTGGGGAGAAGTGACAGAAAGGTGATTCCTCCTTTTCTCCACCCTGCCTCCCCTTTCTCCTTCATCCCTTTTATAAATAAAAGTCATGACAAAAAGAACATCACCGTGGGCATGGGTCCCGACATTATACTTCGCCGAAGGTCTTCCTAACGTTCTCGTGACGGGTCTCGCGCCTGTCATGTATATGCAGATGGGGCTGTCAGACGCTGAGCTGGGCTTATATACCGCCTGGCTTGCCCTGCCGTGGGTCGTAAAGCCGCTGTGGAGCCCCTTTGTCGATTTGCTGAAGACGAAGCGCTGGTGGATTCTGCTCATGCAGCTCCTCATTGGGGCATCGCTGGCGGGGATAGCTTTCACGATGCCCACAGCGGCGTGGTTCCAGTGTAGCATGGCGTTCTTTTTCATAATGGCTTTCGCGAGTGCCACGCACGATATCTCGGCCGACGGATACTATATGATAGAGCTTGACGAGCACAAGCAGACCATGTTTGTCGGCATAAGGAACACATTCTACCGTCTTGCGGTGATTTTCGGCAATGGTGTGCTCGTCTCGCTGGCGGGAGTGCTGCAAGTGGTGTTCCGCAACAGGATTGCCTACACGTGGAGCCTCCTCTTCTATGGCGTTGCGGGTCTCTTCATAGCCCTCTGGCTGTATCATGGCATGAGGCTGCCGCGCCCGAAGGCTGACTATCAGACAGAGGCGTCAGTACGTGAGGTGGCGCGGGGGCTGAGGCTGATGTTTGTGAAGTTCTTCACGAAGTTCCCGCTTAAGGAGACCGTGGCCGTCATGCTCTTCCTCCTGCTATACCGTTTTCCGGAGGCTCTGCTTAACACGATGACGAAGACATTCCTCATGAGGCCTAACTCGAGTGGTGGCCTCGGGCTCTCGCCACAGGAGTTCGGACTCGCCAATGGCACGGTGGGTCTTGTAGGCCTGCTGCTGGGAGGCATCATTGGCGGCATACTTGTCTCGCGCGACGGCATGAAACGGTGGCTCTGGCCTATGGTGTGCGCCATAACGCTGCCTGATGTCGTGTATATCATCCTCAGCTATACGCTGACATCAAATATCCTCGTTGTCAGCCTCTTCCTCTTCATAGAGCAGTTTGGCTACGGCCTTGGATTTACCGTCCTGACACTCTATATGCTCTATTACAGCCAGGGCGCATTCAAGACATCTCATTATGCCATCTGTACAGGGATTTCATATCTCGGCCTCATGCTGCCCGGAATGTTGTCTGGATATATCAAGGACGCTGTCGGCTACAGAACGTTCTTCATAATCGTCATGGCCTGCTGTATAGTCACATTTGTCGTCACGGCACTGCTGAAGATTGACCCGACATTCGGCATGAAGAAACGGGAAGATTGTGAGGGGTGATTGGAGATGACAATCAAGAGTTCCGTGATTCTGCCAGAGGCATCGAATTGCCGAATCTTCGCTTTTTTCGATTCCCCCTCTTTCTTAATCGTCGAGTTGCCTGATTGTCATGTGCATAATGATTCCCTCCCCTCGGCATGGGAGGGTAATACTTATACCGTACCACATCTCATGTATTAATTAATCACACAAACCAGAAAACTATGGATAAAGGTCTTACACACACAAGCACCCTCGTTGTAGGCGAGCCTCACCTCGCATCCACTGTCGGCAGCGGCGATATGGCCGTGCTGGCGACACCTGTCATGATCTCGCTCATGGAGAACGCCGCGATGATGGCTGTGGCCTCCAGTCTGGCTCCGGAGGAGACTACCGTCGGCTCAGAGATGACCTCTACGCATGTGCGGCCGACAAAGCTGGGAGACACTGTCAGCGCAGTGGCGAGACTTGTCGCCATAGAGGGACGCAGGCTGGAGTTTGAGGTCGAGGCGGCCGATTCGAAAGGTCTCATCGGCGCTGGCAGACATGTCAGATATATCGTCAACCGCGAGAAGTTCATGTCGAAACTCTGATTCTGTTCCCCCCTTTCACATGTTTTTTTCTCTCTCTGGGGGCTGTCTTTAGGGGTGTCACCCGCTCTGTATTGAAATTAGATACAGGGCTTTTCTAGTTTCAATACAGAGCCTCTGGTCTTGGGCTCCCCCACTGCCTCTTTTGGATTGAGCTGCAAAGTGATGTGTTTACCGTATGACTTGTGATAATATATTTTGGGGGAAGGGGGGGTGTCAGCCCGTTGTCATGCGGGTAGGACAGGGGGAAGGGGCTTCAGTTTGTTAGTCCGGCCGATGAAAAACGATGATGTCTGAATATTAAAATAAATTAATTTGTGAGCTATGTGTTTGGGCGAAAACAGGAAAAGTAGTA
>JBJEAW010000143.1:0-39626 GCA_051869435.1 Prevotella sp.
TAAACCCCTTGAAGATGATGGGGGGCAGAGCCCCTGGTGCCACGCTTCCGCTTTGCTCTTATAAGAGCAGGCTCTTAACGCCCAAAGCGGAAGCATGACACCACCTTCTTTCAGAAGGCTGCCATCCTCTTCAAGGCGATAAACAGACAACAAACAATTCTCAGTTGACAAGGAAACAAGTTGAATATCGGCTGCACTCGGCATAGCCAAAGCAAGCTTTGCCTCTGCTCTCGTTTGCACAGCCTTTCATGTTTATTGCCTTGTGATTGATGCTAAACCCGATAGGGTGATGATGTAGATGGCTGAAAATATCTGAGCTCGCTCAAGGATTTTCAGACAGCTACATCATCGATGGCTCGCAAGAGACATTTTTGCATCAAGCACAAGGGGTTGATTTCGGTTTTTGTCTTTCCAGTTGACACAGGATTTCCCAAGTGCCCCATAATAAGCGCGTAGAGCGAAAGACAGAGACGGGCATAAACACACAGCCCCGGAGGGATGCAAGCTAACGATGAAGCAGCATCCTCTCCGAGGCTGTTCTTATGTGTGGACTATCGCACACCGGGGGGACAGTCACAAGGGTATGGTTATGTGAGGTGGATTATGCTAAAGATGGAGGGGAGGGATGGTGTCAGTCGGCCGCAGTCTTCCTCAGCTTTCCATCATCGGCAAGTTTCCTGACCGCCTCTTCTAATCGTCCCATCTCCACTGTGCCTATGACGACACGCCCGTCAGGGGAGAGAAGATAGAACGAGGGCACCCACTTGATGCCGTAAGGAGTGTCGGTTGTGGTGCCATGATGCCATCGCTTCAGCTCGCTACAGTGAATCCACTGCATGTCATACTGGCTGACACAATTCTTCCACGCCGTGGCGTCAGTATCGTATGATATGCCTATGACCTTCAGGTTATAATCCTTATACTCATCGGCAAGACGCTTCATGGACGGTATCTCACGGCGGCAGTCTGAGCACCATGAGGCCCAGAAATCGAGTATGACATACGAGCCGCCGCTCAGGATATGGCTCAGCGACACTGACTCGCCCTCAACAATGGAGGGAATGGTGAAGTCTGGAGCCTCGCTGCCCGAAGGCAGGAGTGTTGTGGCATACTTCGCGTCGAGGTCCTGGCCATAGGCCGGGGACATGGGGATAACCGCAAGAGCGCAAACGAGAGACAAGAAAAGAAATGTTTTCAGTTTCTGCATAGGGAGATATTGTTATCGGGGTAAAACATTTATTGGTATCTTCTGCTGAAAAGCTGTAGGCTCGTGCTGACCGAGAGAAGGGGAGGATAGTGCAGAAAACACATGGAGGCGAACAGACTATGCGTAAGATACATGGCATGGTCCGTTCGCCTCCCTGTGTGTTATCAGCCGTTCAGGAAATGCGGAGAGGAGACGCCTGATGAGTCTCTCCTGCCCCCTGCCCTGCTGTCTGTGTCTCAGTCGATCATTGACAGGAATAGGCTGTGTATGCGAGTGTCATCATTCAGCTCAGGGTGGAACGAGCACACAAGCTGTTTGCCCTGTCTTGCCGCGACGATGTTTCCATCTACGACGGCAAGCGCCTCGGCCTCAGACCCTACATGTGTTATGTATGGGGCACGTATGAATGTCATCGGCACTGTCTCCTGACCGGTCGTGATACCCTCAAACGAAGCCTCGGTATAGAAGCTTCCCAGCTGACGGCCATAGGCGTTACGCCTCACAGTGATGTCCATCGTGGCGAGACGTTCCCTGTCGTCATTATCTACGCGTGCCGCAAGGAGTATCATGCCTGCACATGTCCCGAAGACTGGCATTCCACTGGCGATGGCCTGACGGAGAGGGAGCAGCAGGTTCTCGTCGCGCATGATGCGAAGCATTGCTGTGCTCTCGCCTCCTGGGATGACAAGCCCGGCATGTCTGCCTCCATCGGTCTTCGCGAGGAACGCCTCCCAGTCGGGGAGGTAACGTATGAGCATCGTCTCGGCCCCAAGGCTCTGGAGCATCTGCTCATGCTCGAAGAACGCACCCTGCAGGGCGAGTATAGCGATAGTTTTCTTCATCAGCGCTTATTTTCCTCTCTCTGCCATGAGGAGCTGTATCTCGCTCTCGTTGATGCCCACCATGGCCTCGCCGAGGTCTTCGCTGAGCTCTGCAAGTACAGCAGGGTTATTATAGTTTGTCACAGCCTTCACGATAGCCTGTGCACGCTTTACAGGGTCGCCGCTCTTGAATATGCCGCTGCCGACAAAGACGCCCTCAGCGCCGAGCTGCATCATCATGGCCGCATCGGCTGGTGTGGCGACACCGCCTGCCGCGAAGTTGACAACAGGGAGCTTGCCGTTATTGTGTACATACTCAACGAGGTCGTACGGAACGCGGAGCTGCTTGGCAGCCTCATAGAGCTCGTCAGGATTGAGTGATGTCAGACGGCGTATCTCGCTCTGCATCATGCGCATGTGTCTCACAGCCTGTATGACATCGCCTGTTCCTGGCTCTCCCTTTGTGCGTATCATTGTGGCACCCTCATTGATGCGGCGCAACGCCTCGCCGAGATCCTTGGCTCCACATACGAAAGGAACCTTGAACTGACGCTTGTCGATATGGTAAACATCGTCGGCAGGAGAGAGCACCTCGCTCTCGTCGATATAGTCTATCTCGATAGCCTCAAGTATCTGCGCCTCGACAAAATGGCCTATACGGCATTTTGCCATGACAGGGATAGAGACGGCCTCTTGTATGCCCTTGATCATCTTAGGGTCGCTCATACGGCTGACACCGCCCGCCGCACGGATATCAGCGGGGATACGCTCGAGAGCCATTACTGCACACGCACCGGCAGCCTCTGCTATGCGGGCCTGCTCGGGAGTTGTAACATCCATGATAACACCGCCCTTAAGCATCTGTGCAAGGTTGCGGTTCAGGGTTTGTCTGTCTTCCATTTTCTTCTTTTCTTATATTTATATTGATGTTTGTATCTTGTTCCTGGTGTTATCCCTATCTTTGAGAATACCATTTGCAAAGGTCATGTTTTTTTCTCATACAGGCAAACACATAATCCGAAACGGGAAAAAAAATATTCCCCTTATATCAATAAGGAGAATAATTCAGTGGTGTTCTATAATTTGGCTTGAGAATGGTGTCAGGAGGATATCTCCCGCCTGCAGCCCCTCAGCGGCAATGGTCTCACGCAGTATATCCTGATAATAATAGGCTATGCTCCCGACGAACGACACCCTCAGTTCCGGGCGTTGGTATGGGACGATATTGCGCGAGAGGAACTGCCTGAAGTTGTCCTCGACGATGGCTCTGACACGGGGGTCGGCAGTATGTCGGCGGATGAACGGCGAGAGGGAGGCGAGCCAGCGGTTAGGCTGTGGCGAGCGATAGACATGGCCTATGACACCCATCATATCCACCCGATGCTCTGCCTCGAAGTCCCTGCGGATGTCGTCTCCGAGCTGTCCCTTGTAGAGGGCGTTGAGGAAGCGGCGTCCGAGTACGGCTCCAGAGCCCTCATCGCCCAGTATGTAGCCGAGTGAGGGTGTCTGCATGGCTATCTGGCTGCCATCCCACAGGCATGAGTTGGCTCCGGTGCCGAGGATGCAGGCTATGCCCTCCTCATGGCCGCAGAGTGCCTTGGCCGCCCCTATGATGTCACTGCCCACGATGATGCTCTCAGCATGTGGCATGGCCACCGACAGGCACTCACGCATCACCTGTTGGCCATACGGTGTGCATCCCGCGCCATAATATTCTATCTCTGTGGCCCCCAGCATTGCCTGATGCTGGGCGACAGCTCTCTCAAGCCCGGCCATAAGCTCGGCCTTTGACATGAGCGAGGGGTTCATGCCGGGGGTGATGAAACGTCCGGTCTCGGTATTGTCGTCACGGCGCAGGCTCCACTCGGTCTTGGTGCTTCCGCCGTCAGCGATGAGTCTTGTCATATTCTCTGCCTCTTTTTGCGTTAAGGTGTGAAGAAATAGTCTCTCTATTGGGGATGTCTGACCATGAAACAATCTGGGATTATCCCCAATGGCTTAGGGGGGCCGGCAGCCACTTTCACCCAGCCTGCTTGTATCACAAGAATGGCCTAAGCAGATGGGCAAACCATCCCTTGAAGCGCTGCCATGGCGTGCGCCACTGCTTATACACTCCGTCGGCGAGATAGAACGAGTCTTTCTTGTCCTGCTCGAACATGTCTGTCAGCTGGCGTGTGATGTTCTTGTCTATGATGGCGAGGTTTACCTCATAATCGCATTTCAGGCTTCGCGCGTCGAGGTTGGTTGAGCCTACTGTCGAGTAGCGTCCGTCAACCATGATGACCTTTGTATGATGGAATCCGGGTCGATAGACCCATATCTGGCATCCGCGTTTCTGGAGCTTGTCGCAGTTGTAGAATACACAGTCAGGGGTCAGGGGTATGTCGCTCGGCTCTGCCACCATGATCTGCACGGTCACCCCACGCCTGACAGCATCCTCCAGCGCACGGCGTATCTTCGGTATCAGTGTGAAATAGGGGTTTATGAGGCGTATCGTGTCCTTGGCGTCCTTGATGGCATGGTAGTAGAACTGTCGCACGGCCTTTGGCGTGCGGTGTGGCTCACGGTTTATGGTGGCACACAACATCTTGTGGGCGCTGTCCGCGCCGTTGTCCTTCAGTCCATGATACTCATAGCGCGGAGCCTTCCCGTTGAAGTATCCCTCTGGCTCTATCTCCTCGCCTGTCACTTTCTTCCAGGCCCGGAAGAATATGCGCTGCAGCTCGTCCACCTCTGAGCCTTCGAGCCGGCAGTGCATGTCGCGCCATGCCCCGACGACGGGTGTCCCCTTGATGTAATAGTCGGCCACATTCATGCCTCCGGTATATGCCACCTGTCCGTCTATGACGACTATCTTGCGGTGGTCGCGCCCGAAGATATGGTTTATCCATGGGAAGCGGATGGGGTCGAACTCATGTATGTCGATGCCTCTCTGACGCAGGGCCTTGATGTGGCGGCGCTTCAGGGGCTGGTTGTTCGACGAGTTGCCGAAAGCGTCGTACAGCGCCCTCACCTTGACACCCTCGGCAGCCTTCTCGGCGAGGATGTCAAAAAGGAGCATGGCTATAGAGTCATTACGGAAGTTGAAGTACTCCAGATGGACAGAATGGCGGGCCTGGCGTATGGCGGCGAACATGTCGTCAAATTTCTCCTGACCTGTCATCAGGAGTGTCACGTTGTTGTCTGCGGTGAATGTCGCGCCCTCGGCGCGCAGGTCGGCCAGGAGAAGGCTGTCTGATGTCGGCAGGCTGTCGACGGCTTCTATGGTGGCGGCACGGACATCAGCGCATGATACCGTGGAGAGTATCATGAGCATGACGGCGGCCACCATGTTCTTACGTATTATCGTCATTTCTGATTTTTCTACAGGCTCTTCCAGATATTACTTGGGGTTTAGGGCGGGTTCAAAGAACTGACTTCCTCTGATTTTCACCCTGTCATTTTATTACGTCATCTTTTTGAGGTGGATTCTAATAATGCCCACCGTCAAAAAGTGCCGAAGTTATTTTTGGGGGACATTACATAGTCGAGTGATGCGTATGCCACGACGGTCTGGTTACTCAGCCTTGACGTGTATGTCTCGCTGTGGGAAAGGTATCTCGATATTGTTCTCATTCAGCGTATTATATACACACTCGAGTATCGTGCCGTTATCTACCGCCGACGACATGACATTCACCCAGCACACGATCTTCAGCGTGACACAGCTGTCGGCAAGCTCCTTCACGATGACCGACACGCTATGTCCCTTATACCGTGTATCGACACACGGGAGGGCCGAGATGGCCTCTGTGAGCAGCTGCCTGACACGGTCGATATCGGCACCGTAGGCCACGCCGACCTCGACGACAGCCACCTCATGGCCATGGTTGCGTGTGAGGTTCTTATAGTTTTTCGTGAACAGCTGTGAGTTGGTGAACGCTATCACCGAGCCGTCAACAGCCTCTATCATTGTCGATGTGTATGATATGCTCGACACTTTGCCACGTGTGCCGTCACATACGATGATGTCGCCTATCTTTATGCGTCCCGCCATGAGAGAGACGCCATAGTATATATTCTCAAGAATATCTTTCGAGGCGAAACCGATACCCGTCGAGAGGCCGCCGGAGATAACTACAATCCATGAGTTGGAGACATGGAACACGGCGAGCGAGACGAGGAACCACGCGCCATATATGACCACCTGTATGACATTGACAAACATCACAGAGCGGCTCTCGGCCGTACTGTGGTCTATCTGGTCATAATGGTATCTGACGAAAGCCTTGGCGAGGAAATTCACATAATTGAATATGAACCACAGGATGACAACCTGCGAGATGCTCGATATGGAGGCGACAAAATTCTGCGAGTCGATAAACTTCATCACAAACACCTGGCGCGTCATCTCTGTGAGGTTGAAGACATCTGCCGCCCAGTATATGCTTACAAGCACCGACAAGACAGCGGCTATAGGGGTCACGACCTTTGTGAAGAGATAGTAGGACCATGTCTTCGTTATGGGCTTACGGTCTATGTCATGACGTCTGGCGTAGCGTGTGTACCAGTCTTGGAGGCACGTGATGGAGAGGATGCATGTCAGCTGCATCACCCACCATATAAGCAGCTGGACAGAGAGGAGCGTGAATCCCGACCATGACGACACCACGGCGGCGGCGATGACAAGGAATGTCACTGTGGCATAGAAGCGGTCGTTCTTCATGACCTCGTGATGATATCGGCGCAGAACGCCCCACTGCCACAAGAGACACAGCAGGAGGACAGGCGGGAACGAGATGTTGACAAGCGCGTTGGGGATGAGGACGATACGGAAGGCTATGACAAGGAAGCCGATGAAGAGCAGCGGCGCATAGATGAAGAATGTGTGCATCGTGCGCGTGCTGTCAACACGTATGAGTATGGAGATGAGTATCACGCTCATGAGCCATGCGAACTCTGTCATGAGATTGCTCGCCATGAGGATGAAGTTCTGGTCCATGGCAAGGCGCACGATGTTAAGGATGACAGCGAATGTCACTGTCGTCGTCGCCATGATTATACACGCCCTCTTGGAGAGGAACACCTGCCGCACACTGTCGTTGAAGACCCCACGGCGCATGAGACGCGTCACGATGATGCGTATGACAATCTGGTTCAGCAGGACGCTGATGACACCATAGAAGAGTATCACTCCGAAGAGCGCAAGGATGACGCTCGCGTCCCACTGTGAGCGCAGCCGCTTGTCCATCTGGTACTTCTCCTCTACCGTCTGGCGCGACTCTGTCAGGTTGCTGCCCAGATTCCTGAGCATGTGGACATAATTCTCCCCGCCGTTGACGAAGATGTTGCTCTGTATGTCGTTATACCGTTTCTGGGCGTAGTCGTTGAGTGTCTTCAGGCGTGTCTCCGATGTCTCGCAGAGCTCCATATAGTCTCTGAGTGTCTGCGCGTTCTCCATGACCATCGTGCGTATGTTGCACGCCATGGCGAGACAGACCTTGCGGTCAGTGTTCGCACGCTCGTCGAGGAGGACGGTGGGCATGGTCTGCAGGCTCTGTATGAGCGAGTCATACCGTGCCACCTCGTTGTCCGACTTCCTCGCCCATTGTCTGAAGGGCATCACCTGTGAGCGGAACTCCTGGTAGAGCTTCGTCGCCTCGTGGCAGGCGTATGTGAGGTCGAAGACGTAATCCTGCTTCTGCGAGTAGAGCATGAGGGCGTCCTGATTGGCGCGGCGCATCGTCTCGAAGAGCCTCTCACGCATCATCACGCTGACATTCGACAGGCGTCTCTGGTGCTCGCCCATCTCGCCGTGGGTCTTCTCAAGCTCAGAGCGGAGAATGCGCAGCGTCTCCCCGAGGTCCTTCTCCTTCAGCACAGCGCCACACGGCGCGGCAACTGCTGATAACAGGATGATGAGCGAAAGACAGCGAAGCCAGCGGGCCGCACGTCCCATGCCGCGGCCTGCGGGAGGGCAGTGCCTCCTCGTGTTCGTCTTATATATACTGTCGTCCATAATATTTATTTGGGTAGGTTCATGTTCTTGAAAGCCACACGCCTCATGCTGATGCTTTTCAGCCACAAAAAAAGCTTTGGCGCGGCAAAATTAGCCAAAAAATCTGAGATACGACACCTAATGCCATCAAAAACATCATTTTCTCCTGACTTTTTGTACGTTATGCCACAGTTTTTTTGTATATTTGCACACATATCGCCCCCGTACATACATGCAATGACCTAATACCAAAAGCTTTTCCCCCATACAACTATGACACAAATTCTCCTCCTGCTGCTATTGTCAGCCATTATCCCCCTCAAGGCCGGCGCGGCCGCCGGCAACAGTCTCCCCGAGCCGACACCCGACAATGTGGCGCGCTACAAGGCCGTCTGCCGTGAGCATATCAGCCGCGAGATACACGGCATGTACCGTGAGGCGGGGCGCGCCCTGCCCTACCCCTTCCTCGCCCCCGGCAGCAACCAGTATCTCGACATGCTGTGGGACTGGGACTCGTGGCTGAGCGACATCGCCCTGCGCCAGATAATCCTCGACTGCGGCACAGCGAAAGACAGCATCAAGGCTCTTGAGTATGAGCGCGGCTGTGTGCTCAACTCCCTCCACTACGGCGGTATGGACGGATGGATACCGATATGGATAGAGCGCGACGCACCGTCGCGCAGCGAGATGCTCGCCCACCGCAACCCCTGGCGCTCCAATATGCACAAGCCGACCCTCGCACAGCACGCCGCCTTCATCGTACGCACCATGCGCGGCGACGCCGAGTGGCTTCGTGAGCCGTTCTACCATCTGCAGGCCTTTGTCGCCAAATATATGAACCACCACCGCCATCCCACGACAGGCCTCCTCTACTGGGAGACGGACGAGGCCATCGGCGTCGATAACGACCCCTCGACATTCTACCGCCCTCACGAGAGCTCCGGCTCGATATTCCTCAACGCCCTCATGTACAGGGAGCTCCTCGCCATGGCCTATCTCTCGCGCTGCCTCTCGCTGACAGAGACAGCCGCCGAGTACGACCGCGAGGCGGCGCTGCTGGCCGAGGCCATACGCACCCACTGCTGGGATCCCCGCGACAAGTTCTATTACAGTGTCGATCTTAACCTCCTCCCTGTCGAGAAGCCCCGTGTCGAGGGTGTCGCCCCGTCCGACCTCTTCCTCCACGTCGGCCAGCCACGACAGTATGACTGCCTCATACAGAGGTTCAGCGTCTGGAGCGGCTTCATGGCCCTGTGGGCCGGCATCGCCACCCCACAGCAGGCGCAGGAGATTGTCACACGGCAGTACCGTGACACACTCCTCTTCTGCTGTCCCGCCGGCGTGCGCTCCCTCTCCCCTCTCGAGAAGATGTACAACACAAAGGCGAGCGGAAACCCCTCCTCATGGCAGGGGCCAGTGTGGATATGTGTCAACTATCTTGTCTTCCGCGGCCTCCTCAGGTACGGATTCACCGCCGACGCACGACGCCTGGCAGAGAAGACCGTCATCCTACTCGGCAGAGACTTTGAGCGCTTCGGAGCCCTGCATGAGTATTACCTCCCTGAGAACGGCGAGCCTGTACTGAACCGCGGCTTCCAGAACTGGAACTTTCTCGTCATGAACATGATAGCGTGGCTCGACGGACGGCCCTGCGCCACAGAGTTCTGACGCTCTCTCTCCTCACCCCTCATCCATAACGCCACCATCCCGCCCTCGCTCTTTAGGTCTGCACTTTATGTCCAGACGGCCAGAGGGGAGGCGGGATAGTAGCATATATATGGCAGGAGAATCATGCGATGGGGAAAGATCTCCACCATGCCGGGGCAGACTCACTGTATGGGGGAGGTTATCCCCTATCCCTCTCCTTTCTGTCATCCCCGTCCTTTGCCGATGAGCTGGACAGGCGTCGGTACTCGCTTGGTGTCATTCCGGTCATTGCCTTGAACATACGTGAGAAATACCCTGGCGAGTCAAATCCGCATATTGTCTCTATCTCGCTTATCGAGCGCGGTGTGTCACGCAGCAGCCTTTTGGCTATGACCATCCTCCGCCCGCGTATGTAGAGCGTTGTGGGCATGCCTGTGATAGTCTTTATGCGGCGGTTCAGCTGTGAGCGGCTTGTGGCCATCATATCGGCGAGCTGCTGGCTGCTGATGGTGGTGCAGTTGATGTTCATGTCTATGAGGGTGTCCACCCTCGTGATGTATTCCCTGTCGGCTGCCGACATGGGGCGTATGGTGGTGGGGTCGGCGGTGTCGTCAGTGTCGGCGGCCGTAAACCGGCGTCTGAGTGTCTCCCGCTGCCCGATGAGCTTGTCCATCCTCAGCAGCAGCTCGCGCGCTATAAAGGGCTTGGCGAGATAGACCTCCGCTCCGGCCTCTATGCCGTCAAGGCGGTCGCTGTCCTCGACGCGTGCCGAGACGACGACGACGGGGAGGCTGTCCATGGTGTCGTCTGCCCTTACATGCCGTATCAGCTGTATGCCGTCCATGCGTGGCATGGCGATGTCTGTCACGAGGATATCGGGCAGGCTTGCCTTCAGCCTCTCCAGGGCCTCCATGCCGTCGGCGGCGCGCACAACATCATAGCCGTTGTCTCTCAATACAGAGCAGAGCATCATGGCGACATCGTCATTGTCCTCGGCGACAAGCGCTGTGCGGCGCGGACGGTCATCGCCGGCGGCTGTCTGGGAGGGGCGGCTGGAGGACGCGGGCGGCGGCACGGTGGCATCGGGGACAGCCGTGAGGGCGGCGGATGTGGGCGTGTCGGTATCGGGGAGGGAGACATCGTCGAGGCGTCCCTCACGCGACGCGGCTATGAGCATCTTTATCAGCTGGAGGAGGTTGTAGCTCTGGCGGCGTGCGGCGGAGAGGCTCTGGTGGGCGACATGGTCGGAAGGGGGGATATGGCTGCCGAGCTGCTCTACCATGCCGAGGATGACGGTCATGGGTGTGCGCAGGCGGTGGGTCATGTTGCGGTAGAATATCTCGCGCTCGGCGGCGGCACGGCGGCGGATGGTGTTAAGGCGGTAGAGGCTGACGGCGACAATGACAGAGAGGATGACGATGAGCGTGGCGGCTGCCATCGTGACGTGGCTTATGCGTCGCTCTCGCTCGACATTGCGGCGGGCGGTGTCAAGCTCGGCCTTTGTAAGGTCTGAGATGTATTCTATCCTTATGTCCTGTATGTCAGAGAGGGTCTGGGTCGCCTGAAGCGAGTCTCTGTACAAGGAGGCTGTCTTGGTCCATGCCAACGCCTTGCTGATGTCCCCGCGCGTCTCCATCAGGCCGGCCATGAGCGACGAGAGCCTCATGAGATGCTCCTTGGAGTCGATGGCGCGTGCGGCGTCAAGCCCTGTCATGATGTACGGAGCGGCCGAGTCGGGACGGTGGAGGTCAAGATAGAGCGAGGCGAGAGAGGCACAGGCGTCTATCCAATGCCATGCGTCATGGGTGGAGCGGCCTATGGCGTACGCCTTGCGATAGGCGGCGAGGGCGGCGGCGGTGTTGCCGGCGGCCTTCTCGAGATTGGCGAGATAGCTGTAGCAGAGGCTTATGCCGAGGGTGTTGCGTGCCTCACGGTTTTTCTGCATGGAGAGGTTGTAGAGGATGCGTGCCGAGTCTGTGTCGCCGCTCTGCTCTTTTATCGAGCCGATATTGGCATAGTTTATCGCCTCTCCGAGGGGATTGTGTCTTCCCTGTTCTATCCTTAGGGCATAACGCAGCGCCCTGTCGGCCGCCTTGAAGTTGCGGGTGGTGAGGTAAACGTTGCCGATGCCGTTGAGGGCATAGGCAAGGTTGCGTATGTTGTCGTCTCGCTCACGGTCGCTGTATTTCTCGCTCATGGCGAGCGCGCCGTAATGCAGTGAGGCGGCCGTGGTGAGGTCGCCTATGCGACGCATGTTTGTGCCCTGGTTGTTATAGGCCATAGCCATGAGCACGGTGTCGCCCATAGCCTCTGTGAGCTTTATGCATGAGTCATGGGTCTCTATGGCGAGGCGGAAGTCTCCTTGGTTGCGCGCGTCCTCTCCTGTCTTCAGCATGGCCATGACACTGTCTGTGGCGACAGACGGGGAGGCCACTTGATTATGCCCCCTCTCACACGAGAGCATCGACAGCAGTGGGAGGAGAAGGGGAATGAGATATTTCAGTCTGGAAATGTTGGGCATCGTCTGATGTTGTATTGAGGAGAGAGAAGTGAGGGGCGGGAAAGTTTATCCCATATGGCAGAGGGGAAGCCGCAGCCGTTATTATCTAAAGCGCATTAACAGAACCCACCTAAAGCTAATTTCCTATACTGCCCACGGGGGTTACTGGGATGGGGCAGAATGTGCGAGGACATAGAAAGAAGATGAAAGCATGAGAGATCTTTAGGTGCAGGTGTTTCCATCGCCACCATCTCTCTCTTGAGGATGATGTCTCCCGCTCTCTCAGAATCCCCCGCCCACAAGGCTGGCCATAATCTCGCTGACAGGGCGTATGGCGTCAATGGTGGCCACGGCCTGACCTATCTCTATCTCGCCATTCTCGATGTCACCCTCAAAGATGCCCCTCTTGGTCGATTTTGGGCCGAGTATCTGTCTCAGCTCGTCGGCTGTCGCGCCACGCTCCTCAGCCTCTCTGACACGTTGGTAGAGGCTGTTCTTGGCGAGGCGTGACGGGGCGAGCTTCTTCAGCGAGAGCATGGTGTCGTCCTCTCCCATGCGCACACAATACTCCTTGAAAGCCTGTGACGCTGAGCTTTCCTGACTGGCGGCGAACAGTGTGCCTATTTGCACGCCCTCCGCCCCCAACACCATGGCGGCCCTCAGGGCACGGTTAGAGGCTATGCCGCCCGCCGCGATGAGCGGGAGCGTGGTGGCGTCTCTCACCTGTGGCACGAGCACCATCGTTGTCAGCTCCTCACGTCCGTTATGTCCGCCAGCCTCGAAGCCCTCGGCGACGATAGCGTCAACACCTGCCTCCTCACACTTGCGCGCGAAACGGCTGCTCGACACGACATGGGCTACCTTTATGCCGGCGTCGTGAAGCCGCGGCGTAAGCTTCTTGGGGCTGCCGGCCGATGTGAAGACTATTCTCACGCCCTTACGGATGATGAGGTCTGTTATGGTGTCCATATCGGGATACATGAGGGGGAGGTTCACCCCCCAAGGCTTGTCTGTCGCCTCTCTCATGCGGTCGATATGATACTCAAGGGTCTCAGGATGCATGCTCCCAGCCCCTAACAGGCCGAGACCTCCGGCATTGCTGACAGCAGAGGCGAGACGCCAACCGCTGCACCATACCATACCGCCGGAGATGATCGGGTATTCTATTCCGAAAAGTTTACAAATACGATTGTCCATGTTATTATGGGGGGTGATGGGGAGGTGTGTGTTCTGATTGTTTTTTAGGGATAGGGCAAACGGGGTGTTGCCAGGGGAAGGATGTCAGGGGAGCCGTCATCTGAAACGATGACTCCCCCCTGACACCAACCCCGCCACCACGGTCAGCCTTTCATGCAGTCCATCAGCCTTTTGGCCAGGGCTACCGCCTCATTGGCGTTTGAGCTGTATCCGTCGGCTCCTATCTCGTCGGCAAACTCTGCCGATACGGGCGCTCCGCCCACCATGACCTTGACCTTGTCGCGCATCCCGGCTTTCTCTAACGCCGCCAGGACATCTGTCATGTATGTCATTGTCGTGGTGAGGAGGGCCGAGAGGCAGAGTATATCGGCCTTGTTATCAACGACAGCATTGACGAATGTGTCCGCATCGACATCAATGCCAATATTCACCACCTCGAATCCCGCTCCCTCAAGCATCGACGCGACAAGGTTCTTGCCGATGTCGTGGAGGTCGCCCTTCACTGTGCCTATGACTATGCGCCCCATGCTCTCCACGGTGTCGCCACGTGCCTCCATGACAGGCTTGAGGACACCGAGCGCGGCCTTCATCGCACGTCCGGCCATGAGCAGCTGTGGCACGAATGCTGTGCCATTCTCAAATCTCTGACCGACAATGGCCATGGCCTGTATCATCTGGGTATTGACAAGATCGGCGGGGACGGCTCCGCGCTCCAGCTCGCGCTTTGTGGCGGCGAGGGCGGCATCCTGGTCGCCCGCGATGATGGCGTCACGCAGGGAGAGCTCTGTCTGCGAGGATTTATCCTCATCAGCCGGTGTCCCGTTATCGGCTGATGAAGTCTCCTGAGGCTCGTCGTGACGCGTGTCTGCCGCGGGTGATGCATCCTGAACATGGGCCACATTATCGGTATGGCCGGCGGCATGGGGCGAGACATGACAGCCGCTGACAGGCTCTACGAGAGCGTGCAGGAGGCGGATATGGTGGTCTGTCGTGCCGCAACAGCCTCCCACGATGTTGACTGCATGGCGGTCGATGAGTGTCCAATTCTGACGGGCGAAATCATCGGCTGTCTGAGCGTAATGTCCATGGCTGTCGGGCATACCGGCATTGCCATAGATGGAGATGGGGCATGGAAGTCGCCGGGACATCTCTATGACGAGCGGCACTAACGAGGCGGGCTCAGACGTGCAGTTGACACCAACGGAGAGTATCGTGAGGCCATCACCACCCGTTGTGGCGAAATCATGGCCGACACGCTCAAGGAACTCATACATGTCCTGCCCGTTCATGTTCTTGCCGTTGGCGTTGACCTGGGAGAAAGAGAGCATGACGGGGAGCGAGACTCCTTTCCCACGCATGACATCGGCAGCGGCAGAGAGGCATACATAGGCATTCTCCATATCGAAGATTGTCTCAATGAGCAGGACATCAACGTTGCCGTCGATGAGAGCGTCTATCTGCTCGGCATACGCGTCGTGCAGTGTCTCACGTGTCAGACGGGGTCCGCTTGTCGAGAACGACACGCACTTGTTGGTAGGGCCGATGGAGCCGGCTACATAGCGTGGCCTCTGCGGGTTTGTCATGGTGAAGGCATCGGCCATGCGGCGTGCCAGACGGCAGGCGGCAAGGTTCAGCTCGCGGACACGGTGTTGCCAGCCGTAATCAGCCAGTGATATCCTCTGTGACGAGAATGTGTCTGTCTCGATAATGTCCGCTCCGGCTGAAAGGTATCGGCGGTGTATGTCGCTGATGATGTCGGGACGTGTCACGGCAAACTCGTCGCTGCAGCCTCTCAGCCCATACTGCTGAACCATTGTCCCCATGCCACCATCAAGCACTAATATGCGCTCTCTCATGACATCGGCTATCGGCCGGCGCTCTATGGACAGGACATCTTCGGGAGACATCTCGCTGTCATTGGCCTCTGCTGAGGTCTGGCACAAGTTGTCGGCAGAGAGCTGGCGCACACCACCTGATACAGGCTCGGCGAACGACTGCGGACGGTATCGCGCCGCATTCGCTTCTGTCTGTATGAGAGTGACGCTCTCTCCTATGCTGATACATTCATCGACTTTCCGCTCTGCCTCCGCTGTCTGGTATTCCTCCACGATGCGCATGGCCTGCTCAACCTCCCGCTCGTTATGGAAGTCCATCTCGAGATGCACGCCATCAGCGCCGATATTGTCAAGCAGCGGGCGAAGCTGGTCGATAGTCACCCAGCAGCACATGACACTCTTGCCGGCATCAAGTATCTGCCTGTAGAGCGAGTACCATTTCTTGTCTCCACCCTGCGGCTCGCCGACACCCGGTGTCCACTGTATGGCCTTCAGCTCGTCTATCTCGAGTATGGCGGGAAGATGGTGCAGAGCGCCGACACCGTCGAGATGATACAGCGTATAAGGTATCTTCTGACACTGCTCGCGCAGATAGGGCTGGACGAAGCGGCGGTAATCAGCCGTTGATATCATTGTCGAGATATCTGACTGGAGTTTGGTCATCTTCGCCGGAGCCCATAACGAGAAGTAGCAGAATGCCATCTCGTCGCCCTCACGTATGATGTCGTACAGCTCATCGAAGACCTCAAAATAGACATTGTTGATGAATTGCAGCTGCTCTTCAAGCACTTCTGGCTGCATCACAGTGTCTAACAACACTTTGTCTGTGCCTTTCATCGCTGCAAGGACATCGAGACCCTCCATGAGATCGGGCATACCGACATAGTAGTTGCCAGCGGCGCGGCGCTTACACGCCTCCAACAGCCTCTTGTGTATGAGATAAGCCTCACTGGTCTTGTCGAAGACGAGCTTGTCAGAGAAATGCGGGTCAGGGTGAATCCATATCGTGTCCTCTCCTCCCTCAAGGCGTGCGCCAAGTATGGCGGCGAGTGAGCCTGGGCCGAGCTGGGTGTTGGCTACAGGCAGCATATCGGCCTTGAGGCATGAGTGGCCCACATACCAATCGAGATACTCGGCACGCCATTCGGGGTCAAACCATCTCTGCTCAGGAGTGGCGGCGCGTGGCGAGCCAGGCAGGTTGAAGGCTCCTGTGCCATAGTCATTGCGAAGAGCCTCGGAGAGATGGACAGGCTCTTCTGACGAGTACGGCCCATGGGGGGCGACACCTTCCTGAAAGTGTTCCCACATGTTCAGTACCAGTCCCTTATGATTCCACCATTGTATATAGTGTCGTTTTGTTTCTTCAAGATTCTCTTTCCACATATGTAATTTTTGGGGTAAGACAGTTGCACACCGAGATAATGATATTTATGCCTGCCATAGGTTCCGTCAGCATGATGACATCCATCTATGGCAGGCAGTGGTATGAATGCTGGCAATCCGGCATTTATCTATACATTGGGCCGAAGTTCTGGCACGCGCGATAGTCAGCACCCTCCTTGTCCATACCGAATGCGTTCCAGCATGACGGGCGGAAGATGTCCTTGTCCTCCACGTTGTGCATGCAGACAGGTATGCGCAGCATTGCGGCCATAGTGATGAGGTCTGCGCCGATGTGTCCGTAGGTTATCGCACCGTGGTTAGCGCCCCAGTTGTTCATGACGCTATACACATCCTTGAAGGCATCCTTTGTAGGGTCGAGGCGTGGTGCGAACCATGTTGTAGGCCATGTCGGGTCGGTACGCTTGTCGAGTGTGTTGTGCATATCCTCTGGCAGCTCTACGCTCCATCCCTCCGCTATCTGCAACACTGGGCCGAGACCCTTCACGATGTTCAGGCGGAGCATTGTCATAGGCATACCGCCACGTGTGACGAAGTGGGAGGAATAGCCACCGCCACGGAAGTAGTCTCTGTCGGCAGGCATCCAGCTTGTGGCCTTCAGGCAGGCCTCAGCGTCAGCGTCGGTCATCTCCCAGTGAGGTTTCATGGTTGGGTTGCCGTCGGCGTCGGTCATGGCGCCTGTGGCATCGAGTGTCGTCGCGCCTGAGTTTATGAGGTGTATGAATCCATTGGCAGCACCGCCCTCTGGCTTCTTGCCAGTCACACGCTCCACAGCCTCTGGGCTCCAGTATGTGCGTACATCAGAGAACATCACGCCGCGGTTAGTCAGCAGATGGCCGAAGAGCATTGAGATGCCATTGAGGAAGTCGTTCTCTGTAGCGAGAACCTTAGCCTCACGCACACCGTTCCAGTCGCACGATGTACACATGAGCGACTCCGGGAAGTCGAAGTTGGGCTTATAGTCGGTCCACTGGCGCTGTCCCTGCACACCGCCTACGATGGCGTTGTGTCCGAGAGCCTCCTCATAGTAGCCCATCTCCTTGAGCTTCGGCGAGCCTTCCATGAGGTCGCGTATGATCATCATACACTTCACAGTGAACTCCCAGTCCTCGTCCTTCTCCTCGCGTGTCTTGCCTTTTCCCTTTCCGTTGAATGTTGTCATCGGGACACCGGGGAACAGCTGGCGGTCCTCGTTATAGTCGTGTCCCTCATTCGGCTTGCAGTATTTCTCAACCCATGCCATAGCCTTCTCAAACTCGTCCTTGTCATAGATGCCGAAATCGACACGACGCAGTATCTCCACGAGCGAGGCATACTCTGTCCTCATGCCGAGATAGTCTTGCAGGAAGTCAGCGTCAACGATGGAGCCGGCTATACCCATACATGTGTTGCCGAGAGAGAGATAAGACTTGCCCCTCATCGTGGCGACAGCCTGTGCCGCGCGTGCGAATCTCAGTATCTTCTCCGCAGCGTCCTGAGGTATGGTGTTGTCTGTTATATCCTGTACGTCATGTCCGTATATGCCGTATGCCGGCAGTCCTTTCTGTGCGTGGGCGGCGAGCACGGCAGCCAGATAGACGGCTCCCGGGCGCTCTGTGCCGTTGAATCCCCATACAGCCTTCGGGTGGGTGGGGTCCATGTCCATCGTCTCCGAGCCGTAACACCAGCATGAGGTCACGGTGATTGTGGCCCCTACATTCTCCCGCTCAAACTTCTCCTGACATGCGGCAGCCTCAGCCACACGGCCTATTGTGGTGTCAGCAATGACACACTCGACAGGCGAGCCGTCGCCATTGCGCAGATTGGATGTTATCAACTCAGCGACAGCCTTTGCCAAAGCCATCGTCTTCTCTTCGAGATTCTCTCGTATTCCACCCTGACGAGCGTCTATCGTAGGGCGTATGCCAATTTTTGGATACATAGTATTTAGATTTTTTTGTTTGTTTTTTTTGTTTTCTGATTGAGAATGGGGCATATTGCAGTCCCGTCTCCCTGTCACTGTCATTTTCTCTTTGGCACGAGCATCGACAACGCCATGCCCACGACAAATATTGTCACCGTGCCGAGGACTATGGCCAGATAGCCGTGCAGTCCGGAAGGAGGCAGCCCAATCCAGTCGGCTGCCGATATCCATGCTATGACGATAAATCCGGCAAGGACACCCAGCGCGGCATGGACGTTCCTCACACGCTGTGAGATATACCCGAGGATGAACAGGCCAAGCATACCTCCAGAGAACACGCTCGACAGTATCCACCACGCATCAAGTATGCTCTCAACATTTGTCAGCGCGAGCGCCACGACGATGCCTATCGCGCCTATCACTACCGACGCGGCCTTCAGCGTCAGCAGCGACTCCTTGTCTGTCGCCTTCGGGCGGAGCTTCTGGTAGTAGTCGGTATATACTATCGTCGCACATGATGTTATACTCGTCGCGACAGTTGACATTCCGGCGGCGAAGATAGAGGCGATAAGGAGTCCCGTCATGCCCTCTGGCAGGGAGTTGACAATAAAGTACGGGAATACATAGTCAGGCTTTCCCTCCGCCACATACTGTGCCACCACATCGTCAGGCATCACCTGATAATAAGCGTAGAGAGCGGTACCGATAAGGAAAAACACGGCGCTGACGGGTATGAAGAGCCATCCTCCGAAGAGCGCGGCATTGCGTGCTTCCTTCTCTGTCTTTGCCGTATGGTATCTCTGCACATAGTTCTGGTCTATGCCATAGTTCTGCAGGTTGATGAATATTCCATAGACGAGTGTCACCCAGAATGTCGCCTCGCCAAATTCTGTCAGCGAGAACGACCCCAACGAGAACTTTGAGCGTCCTGTCTCCGCCACGATGCTCTCCATGCCTATCCTTATTGTCTGCATAGGCCCCTCAGGCATGGAGAAGAGCAGTACGCCGAGACACAGCAGCGCTCCTCCTATGAGTATGAATCCCTGCACCGCCTCAGTCCATATCACGGCCTTCATGCCTCCAAGCATCGAATACACAATTATCGCCACCGATGTGACTATAATCACCGTGCGTATATCCCATCCCATGAGGACATACATAGGCATGGCGAGGAGATAGAGTATAGACCCCATGCGGGCTATCTGTGTCAGGAGATAACACGCGCTGGCATAGTAGCGTGCCCAAGGCCCGAACCTCTCCTCAAGGAAGGCATAGGCCGACACCGAGCAGTTGTTACGGTAGAAAGGCACGAAATATTTTGCGGCGAAATATGACGCCACGGGTATGCCAAGGCCGAAGACAAAGGGATTCCAGTCAGAGGCGAACGATTTGCCGGGATTGCCGAGATAGGATATTGACGACACGTATGTCGAGAAGATGCTCATGCCTATCACCCAGCCCGGAATGCTCTTGCCGGCATTGGTGAACTCTGTGGCGCTCGACTTCTTGCTGTAGAAAGAGCAGCCGAAGAACACTATGCCGCCTGTGAACAGCAGGAATACTATTATATCGATAATATTCATAAATGTATATAATAGGTGGATTTCAGATGAGGATTCACATGTCGAGCTTCTTCAGCGCCTCTGCCACCTTTATACGCTCTGGCTCGTCAAACTTGTAGAATGGCGATGCCACGAAATCGCTGTTGATGATGCCCAGCTGCTGGCAGGCACATTTCAGTCCCTTCAGGTAGCTTGAGCCATGACGGCCTATGGTGTATAGCGACATGGATATCTGCATTATCTTCTGCTGCAATGCCACCAGGGTGTCTATGTCACGGTCGCATGCCGCATTATACATAGCTACATACAGCTCAGGGAACATATTGGCGCCACCGTTGACGCCACCGTCAGCCCCCATCACCACGAGCTCGCCCGTCATCTCCTCCGGGCCACAGAGCATGGCGAAGTCAGGGTTGACTTTTCTCGCCGCATACATGACGCTCTGGAAGTATGTGGCATTGGCGCTTGAGTCTTTCAGTCCTACCACCTGCCTCATCTTCGCCAGACGTGCCACTGTCTCTGGTGCGAAACTTACCTTGACATGGCTCGGCATATTATAGAGGAAGACCGGCAGCGGAAGCTGGGGCACAAGCTCCTCATAGAACTGTGCCAGCTCTGGCTGTCCTGTGGCGAAGTAATATGGTGGGGCGGAGACAAGTCCGTCAGCCCCACTCTCCTTTGCCACATTTGCCAGATGTATTGATTCTACTATACTGGTGTCTGTGATACATGCGAGGAGCGGCAGACGGCCTCTGTTTATGCGGCATGACTCACGTATCATCTGCTCTCTCACTTTATATGAGAGCGACTGTTCCTCGCCTGTCGTGCCGAGCACGAAGAGCCCGTGCACACCGCCACGGATAAGATGTTCTATGAGACGTTCGAGACTTTCCACATCGAGAGTCTCATTGTCTTTGAGAGGTGTAACAAGAGGGGGTACTATACCCCGTAATGGTGTTTTTGTAAGATCGAACATGATAGTATTTTGATTTGTTGGTTTGTTTCCCATACGTCAGGCCCTGTCCGCCTCCTGTATTATCGTACAGATTGGACAACTGCATATATTCTGATGCTTGTTGTCTGCCATGCAGTTCTACACTATATCTGCCTTTGGCTTACTATCCGTTTCACAGTCCACAGAGTTTCTTCCATCTTTATGCGGCATAATGATGGGCTGAGGCGAGGGTACGGTATGATAGATGCTTGTTGCTATGCGAAGATAGTGCAGATGAGAGCAGAACATGCCAAGCTTGCTTGGACATTTATGCCGAGTGCAGCCTATCTTCTGCAAAGATACAATATTTCTCAGCCTCATCCAAAGTTTCAGAGTTTTTTTAACTCATATTGTATAAAATACCCCCTATCGGTGGGTTCCCTATCTATCATGGCTGCGAGAAACAGTGGAATATCATGGTCATCTCAGAATCTTCTTCCCATTCGTCACATACACACCCTGCCCGAGCTTTGACCTATCGTCACCGACATAGCGTCCGTCAACAGAGTATATGCGCTGTAGCTTGCTGGCATGGGTTACGGCAGGGATGATTGGCGTGGTCTGTTCTGGTACCTCAACGATGGAGGCTGTGCTCCAGTCGGATGTCACGCCGCCAGATGTCACGCTGACGCTGACAGAATAGCTCCCTGATGGCAGGCCGGTGAAGGTGTATGATGTCGCCGTTATGCCGCTGACAATGACAGGAGCGACATCGGCTGTTGATGACGACACTATGCCACTGTCAAGAGCCTTGACATCATCGAGCGTGAGACAGCCGTCATATATCCTTATCTCGCTTAGGTACAGACGCTTGTTAGGCATAAAGCCAACTCGGCACGCTGTGTTCCACTTGAAATTGATGACACTCTCCGAGTAGCTGTCAACGCTATACGTGGCGACATCAATAAGGTCGAGCTGTGTCGAGACGTCACTGTCGTAGAGGGCCACAGTGGTATAGTCCTCCCCTGCCTTGTACGCTTTGCCTTGTGTGTATATGGTGAGATAGCCTGACTGGGGTGTGACGGTCGGAGTCATGAGATGCCCCTGCACTGACGACGAGCTTATCTTCACCTGGTCAACATAGGGATACACCTTATATCCTCTCCATCCCGGTGTCTCGGTGTAGTTGTCGAATTTGTCGGCCGCTATCTCGCGGTCGCTCTTCGGCGAGCATTTTGAGAATGTCTCTGTCAGGAGGATATCCCCCACGGCCTGTGTGACAGGCGTTGCCCTCACGGTGTAGCTGTCGGCCTCTGCCACGGGCTGCCACCTTACGGTGAATCCCCCAGCCTTGATGTCCGCTATCTCGGTTATCTCTGGTGTCTGCACTCCTCCACGGAATGTGAATGATACCATTCCTCCCTCATCCTCAGCTATCTCTGTTATCGCCTTGTGCATGAGGCGCGAGCCGTCAGTGTTGTCAGAGTTCAGTGTGGCCGCCGGGACGGTGTTGTCCGTCAGCGCGGCGTTACCTGTCTGTCCAGGATAGGTATCGCCCGCTATCTCTCCTGCCGACAGGACATACGACCCTCCTATCTCTGTCCCATAAGAGTTGTCGGCAGGGATATATGTCATTCGCTGTCTGCTCTTTACGTCATTGACGGTGTTCATGGTCCATGCCGTCTCGTTATAATCGACATGGACGACAAGCATACCATGGCCAAGCTGCTGTTGCCCTCCATGTGTTGTCCATCGTCCGCTCTGCCTGTTCTCCAGGATATAGTATTCGTCGGTGTTCTTCTCGTTGCAGAGCACGTATGCTTTACCCCCTTCGCTTAGCGGAGCCATGTCCCGTATGCGGCAGGGCTTGTCGAGGACGACAGGTGTCAGCCATCCTGCCATCCATCTCTCGTAGGCTGTATATTCTGGCGGACACTCTCCGTTGTTCCCGTAGCCGTTGTATGAGCCTTGGCACATCACGTCCCAGTCTGTCATGCCCTGTCCTCCAGAGTATGTGGTGTCATAGAAGTCAGGATATCCGAGACAATGAGAGAACTCATGGCATATCGTGCCTATGCCACAGAGTATCTTCCCTGATGTGCCGGACATCTCGGCCGACATGGCATAGGTGTCTATGGTGACACCGTCGAGTGTCAGCGGCCCGCTGCCGTCGTTCCACTCCTTTGCGTCGGTCAGGCTCCACTCGTGTGGCCAGATGGTGTTCTCTGGCGCGCCCTCATTCTCTCCATATCCGGCATAGACGATCATCACCTGGTCCACCTCTCCGTCGCCGTCCCAGTCATAGTCTGCGTAGTTGACACTCCCGTCGGCCAGCCTTACGGCCTCACTTGCCAGCTCAGCCACATGCATGTCATTGCCCTCGCTGTCGTTCGCCCCATAATAGCTGAGTGCCTTTGAGACAGTCACAGGGCCTATGACATCAAACGAGAGGTCGAACGTGCCATACGACTGGTCGTAGAAGTAATCGTGTAACGACCCTGCATGGTTATTGCCACTATATCCCACCTCGTTAAGCATACGCCCTATCTCCTGCCCGGAGCCTGTGGCCATGGCCTTGTCTGCAAAGCTGACGAGTATCACGAGGCCCTTGTGCTTCCCCGCATAGCGGCTCTGCTGTGTTGTGGCCGCCATGCCTTTAGCCATGTTTGTGTTCATGTTATGGGCGAGTCGTCTCTCACGTCGGGCGTTGGCGCTTCTTGTCCTTGCGTCGCGCTTTGCCTTGATATTCTCTATCGTCCATTCTGTCGCCTTAGAGAGCCGTCCGTCACTGCCGGCTGTCATCAGGCTTCCGTCCTGGGCTATATACCAGTGGCCATGCTCGTCTCCCACGAGCATGGCCTGTGTCTTTGTGCCATCCCTGAGGGTCACACTGCGCCATACGGGGCGTGACGGGATGCCATATACACTTATCGCCGTCATGAAAGAGATGACGGCGATAAGCGTGGTTATAAATATCCTGTGTCTCATTGTTCGGGTCAGATTGTATGCAGGTAGGGATGGAGGTGTCAGTTATGCACGAGTGTGCCTATCCCCTCACCGTCAATGACACGGCGCAGATTGCCCGGTATGTCCATATTGAAGACATATATAGGCAGATTGTTCTGCATGCACATGGCTGTGGCTGTGATGTCCATCACCTTCAGCCCGCGGGATATCACCTCCTGATATGTTATGTCATTGAATTTTGTCGCCTCAGGGTCTTTCTCCGGGTCGGCAGTGTAGATGCCATCGACACGTGTCCCCTTGAGCATGACATCGGCCTCTATCTCTATGCCGCGGAGCGACGAGCCAGTGTCAGTGGTGAAGTATGGCGAGCCTGTACCTCCAGACATGATGACCACCTCGCCTCTCTCCATAGCCTCTATGGCCTTCCATTTAGAGTAGAACTCGCCTATGGGTTCCATCCTTATCGCTGTGAGGACACGGTTTTTCTGTCCTATCGCGCCGAGAGCCGACGACAGTGCGAGTGAGTTGATGACAGTGGCGCACATGCCCATCTGGTCGCCCTTTACGCGGTCGAATCCCTTGCCAGCACCTGACAGCCCGCGGAAGATGTTACCGCCGCCTATCACGATGCCTATCTCTATGCCCATCTCCGCTATTTCCTTTATCTGCGCGGCGTACTGGTTAAGGCGTTCTACATTGATGCCCTGCTTCTGTTCTCCGGCAAGGCTTTCTCCTGAGAGTTTGAGGAGTATTCTCTTGAAACGTGCCATTCTTATGGTTTTTCTGTTTGTCTTGTTTTTGCTATGGGGTGGGGTTATGTATTATTGCCATACACGGCTGTATGCCTGATGCACACTGGCATTGCCAACCATCATTCACACATCGACATTCTTGCCCTTTATCATGAACTTCACCTCCTTGAAGGCGTATGAGCGCAGCATACCGTCATCGTCCATCAGCACGAGGCGTCCTGTCGGCTCTACCGTTATGAGTCGTGCCATGAAGTCGCCGTTGGCGTCACGGTAGTGATGATATCCCTGGCGGCGGTAGAGCACAGAGAGATAGTCGGCCATGATGCCGTCATAGTGGCCGGTGTCTATGATATGGAGATAATAGTCAAAATCGGCTATGATGCTGTTGAGAAGATTTGTGCGGCTTATGGTGCGGTTGGTTATCTGTCGTACAGAGATAGGATTCTTTGTGAGGTTCTCGAACGACTCCTGATTGATGTTTATGCCCACACCGAGTATGCAGTCCTTCACCTTCGAGCCTGCCAGCGAGCACTCTATGAGTATGCCTCCCAGCTTATGGTCGTGCCAGTATATGTCGTTAGGCCATTTTATCTCGATGTCTCCGATGAACATGCGCAGAGCGTCGCGTATGGCGAGAGCTATGGCCTGTGACAGGACGAACTGTCTGTTGGCTGGCACATCTTTCGGATGGCACAGGATGCTGAACAGCAGGTTCTCGCCGCTGTTGCTCTCCCATGTGTTCTTCCCTTGCCCGCGTCCGGCAGTCTGGTAGTCTGCCGTCACCACTGTCATCTCCTCGCCTGCCTGAGGCTTGTAATTACGCAAGAACTCGTTTGTCGAGCTTGTTTCCTCTATGCTTATAATGTTTGCGGTTACTGTGTTCATGGCGATTATATTTTAATGTATTTTCTGTTTATCTTCAGTTAGTTGTCCCAGATTCCTGGCTTCATACTGAGCAGGACATCTGCCCGTCATTCTGTGGTGACGGTGCGTGTCCCGTCAGCATTCTCGCTGATTCTTACGCGCAAGGTGTCCTCTGGCAGGATGTCTTCTACCAGCTCAGGCCACTCCATGAGGCATAAGGCTCCGCTGAAGAAATAGTCCTCATAGCCCATATCATAGACTTCCTCCAGTTTCTTTATGCGGTAAAAATCGAAATGGTATATCGGCCCGTCATCCGCTGTATATTCGTTCACTATGGCGAATGTCGGCGATGTTATGACATCCTGTACTCCCAGCACCTCACAGATGGCTTTTATGAATGTCGTCTTCCCGGCTCCCATCTTGCCATAGAATGCTATAATGCGGCTGTCGCCTATGTTATTGACGAACTCTTTTGCTACTGTACGGATATTATCTATGTTGTCTATCGTGAGTCTCATGATTCTGCTTTTTCATCCTTTCTGTTCACGAATGCAAAGATAATGATTTTTCTTTAAAAACATTAATAAACAATGACCTTTTTTCCTGAATACGGATAAAAACATTACATTTCTGCTGTCCTGTCGGCATTTTCCATTGACAGGAATATGTTTTGGACAGTTACCACGAGAATGGCCTATAACACTTTGTCTCAACAGTCTATTATCTGCATATAAGGCAATGACATGATATACTTTTCCATGAAAACATAGTCAGGCTGGCCATCGTGTATGACAGGCAGCGGAATCTCTGATTTCTCCATTATATCCTTAGTCCACTTATTATTAAAGGCAAATCTTGAGCTCTCGTTCTTTATCACAGTACAGATGAACAATGCGATATATCTGTTTATTGGGAATTTTGGCGTTAACACGTTCACATCGTCTGTAGCCCAATAGATTTCCTCTTGATAGAACGCCTCGCCTATAGAGCCATTATAACATACGGATATGGTATTGGGACGATTGAGATTATCGTTATTGCCAATATGGTTTGTCACGCCATTATTGAAAGCCGAAGCGCCGACATAGTTGATATTTCCATCCTTCTGTGATGCCTTTGTCAAGCGCTGGCCTTTGTTAACAGTAAACAAGTCACCGATTCTGAACCTCTGCCATTCCAGATTGTCGAGAGACAAAGCCTGGCAGCCTCTCATATCTATCAGGGCTTTATATTCCGGCAGGATGTCGGTGTCATAAAGAATGTGCTCCTTTATGCTTTGGCTGAATGCGGCTTCGTCGATATTCTTTCTATACAATACATAGCTTAAGACACGCTTCATAAAATCTGAATGTACGGGCAATGGAACGCTGAGGTCTTCCTGATAGCTCAAATGCTCGTCAGGTTTTATCCACTGTATCGAATCGTGTCCACTTTGTTTATGTATTATTTCCACCCATTGGTCTTCGATGGCATCCCAGCGGTTGCGGATATCCTGACGCCCTTGGTTCTTTATCGTTTCAAGACCGTCCTCTGCCATATAACATGTGAAGATTTCCTTGCCAGCCTGCGGCACCCCAGCTTTGAAGATGAACACACTGGTGGTAACGCCAGAGAATATCTCTTTGGGGAGCTTTATGATTTTCTCCAAAGTACATGACTGTAGCCAGCGTCTTACCTTCGCGCGGGCTTTCTCAAGCTTATTGTCAGGCAGGATAAATGCACATGTAGTGCCTTTCTCTACATTTGCCAACACGTTCGCCACTATGTCAAGACATCCGTATTTGTTTTCAAAAGGCGGATTCATCAGGACTTTACTTATAGGTTTCGATTTTATCCAGCGTCCCGCTTCTGGGGTACGGCTGTCCATAAGCTCAAGATTTGTCTTTCCATCCTTGTGTATCAGCATGTTGGCACAAGCAAGAGCATAAATCTCCCTGTCAAACTCTATCCCATACAACTGAGTCTCGGCAATCTGCACCGCACGCTTTGTGTTCACTCCTCCAACCTCTTTTATCATATTGCACATCGACTTGACAAGAAAAGCCCCACTGCCACAGGCTGCATCAAGCACATAATCATCTGATGTGGTGTCAGTGATGCGATATATAAACGATGTGATATGGTCGGGGGTAAAAACCTGGCCAGACTCTGATTTCGCCTTGTATCTGTTAAACTCATTGAAGAAGATAGCCATTACATCTTCCCCATTCCAGAACTCCGAGACAATGTTGTCAGAGACTCCCTCCACATCAGATATGAACCTGTTTATGGATTCCTGGCTACAGCTTGCATTAAGTTTTATCTCAGAAAAAACATCAAGAAGTGTCTGCAACTTTATATTTTTTACGAGATCTTTTGAGAAAGAAGCGGCCAATGTCTCACGGATGGACGTCGAGAACATTGTAAAAGACATGCCTTTGTACAAAGGTGCTCCATAACGCTTTGCCACAAGGGCACAAGCGGTAAAGATCATGCGGTGGTACAGATTCTTTATCTTGAAGTCAAAGTGCAGCGTGTCGTTAATGCTTCGCGTCAGAGAGTATATAAGGGCCTTGTCTATCTTGTTCTGTGAGAATAGCGACAAATAATATTCCTTTCCTTTCAGAATTGTCTGTCCCGTAACCTGTTCTGTTCCTTTATACACTTCTATCTCATATCCATTATAAAGAATCCCGACAACATGACGATATTTCCCGCTGACAATCCTGACGTTCTTCAGTAGTTCTGTCCGTTCCTTGTCCGTGATAGTCACATTGCTACCTTTCACCTCAACGACAATAGCCACCATATTGGTATCTGCCGGAAGATACCAACCATCAGGACGATCCTTCACTCCAGGAAATCCCAAACGATTAAAAGAGGTTAACTGGCCTACTCCCGACACTGCAACATCTGAAGCCTCCAGCCCAAGCTCTTTTCTGGCGATGTCTCTCACCTCGTCTTCTGTCATTTCAAATCTCATAGATTTCATCTGATACGGTAGCTACGTGATAAATTACACTGCAAAAATAATAAAAAAGAATCAAATGGCAGAACAACATTCTTCTTTTTTTTGCAATCACTGCTTTTTTGAAGGATTACTTAGGTGTGGGACTGCTAATTACCTCCCTCTGTACCCACTGAACATAGGGAGCAAATTAACAGGAGCAACCAAAAATATTTCGACCATGCATAGCGAATGTGTTTCTGGCCACTTCTATGCCACATCAGAAGAGGGGTATCAGATAAGGATTATAAGCAGTGCAAATGAGCACTGATTTGGTACTGAAACCAACTCTCATTCAGAGCCTCTTGGGCGCTCATTCAGAGCCTTTTGCCAGATTGCTCTTTACGCAAGAAAACTGTAAGCAAATCCCCATCGCCAGCTAACAGTTTTAAACCATATACCGGCTTTCAGGTTAAAGATGCGATATCGCCACCTACGGCTGTCAGCCCTCGCCCACGGCACGGTATTGTCATGTCCGACGTACAGACGCGGTGCTCCCCCTCGCCGCCAGCATCATACGTGGCAGGGCGAGGGGGAGCGGATTCATGTCATGTGGATGTGCCTGTGGATGTCACTCGACGATGATGATGCCACCGTCGGGCTGTATCGTCACTTTGGCGTATCCGTTCTTGTCAACCTTCAGCGTCTTCTTCTGTGCGTCAGGCATGATGTCGGCCGACTTGCGTGGGGCATCGGTATAGTATGTGACGGTCTTGCCGGCGAGCATAGGCAGATGGAGACGGAGGGTCTTCGGCTGCTTCTCGGCATTCAGTCCGCCGACATACCACCGTCCTCCCGCGCGTCGGGCTATGACGACATAGCGTGTCGGGTAGCCATCGATGAAACGTGTCTCCTCCCAGTCGGTCGGCACAGCCTTCAAGAGGTCAAGCTCCATCTGTGGGACATCGGTGAGATTGTTAGGGCACAGGGCCATGCAGTTGACACTTGTCTGGAGCACTATGGCCGATGCCATCTCGAAGACATCGGTCGTATAGCGTTTGTGGCGGCTCTTGTTGTCGGGGCTGAGGTGGCGGTTCATGATGACTCCGCCCCAGTCGGCAGCGCCGAGAGCGTTACGCGAGAATGGGTACATGCACAGTTCGAACGCCTCCTTCTGGGCGTGATACTCAGAGAAGAAGACATTCTCTGAGGCGAGGAGGGCCTCTGAGGCGACATAATTGGGGTACATACGCTCCCAGCCACGTGGTATGGTGCATCCGTGGAAGATGACCTGGAGCCCGTAGTTGTTGGCCTCGACAAGGATATCCTCATAGAGGCGCATCATCTCCTGCTTGTCGCTGCCGAAGAAATCGACCTTTATGCCGGCGATGTTGTTGGCCTTCATCCACTCCATCTCCTTCTGGCGGGCGTATGATGTGTTGAGGGCGTTGCGTGGTGTCTGCGGCGCGTCGTTCCATGAGCCGTTTGAGTTATACCACAAGAGGAGGCGCACACCACGGCTCTGGGCATAGCGTGACAGCTCTTCCATGCGCTTATGTCCGATATTGGTGTCCCAGCATCCATCGACGAGACAATACTCGTAGCCCATCTCTGCCGCGGTGTCTATGAACTTCACCTGGTCGGCATAGTTGATGGAGTTGTCCTGCCATATTATCCAGCTCCATGTGTAACGGCCGGGCTTATAGTCATACTTCGGCTCATAGAGGGGCTCGACGACATCATAGACGACGGTGGTCTCTATGATGGGCTTGAGGTCACGGCCTACGGTTATGGTGCGCCACGGCGTGGAGCCGGGGATGGATACCGATGCCCATGGCGACCCCATCCCGCCCATCTCGTCCTTGTCAGGGAACGCTATGGTGTAGCCTTTCTGAGTGTCATAATCGCTGATGTGCGACGCGCAGTAGTTGCTGCCAACACCTGTCTCGCCCAATAACACCCATCCGTCGTCACCGACACGGAAGAGACAAGGGAAGGTGTAGCCCTCGCCGAAACGTGACTTGACATCCATAGGGGCATCGGAGGTGTACTCCTCCTCGTATGACGGCTTGGTGCGCTCCCAGCCTGTCATGGGGTTTATCTGCGGGCAGATGAATGTCGTGGTCTTGGAGGGGAGGCGGAAGGCTGACGCCTCGCTCTTTATGACAGCGCTGCGTGGGGTGTCTTTCTCTCCACGATGTAGAGTGTATCTGTATGCCACATCATTGTCTGAGACAGAGAATGTGACGGTCATCCTATATCCTTTCTCGCCCACGAAAGTGATGTCTGCGACATTGGCGTTGTATCTCGCCTCGTGGGTCTTGGTGCGTGTCATGCTGTAGGTCTTGTCCTCATGGCGTGTCGTCTCGTCCTTGATAGTGAGGTTGCGGGTGAAGTCGGCATAGTCTGTGACAAGGCCGAGGGCTGAAGGCTCCATCATACATGTGCTGCCATAGGTGATAGCGTAACGCGGCGCGCCTCCGTTGTCTGTTACGGTAACGATGAGATTGCCGTCGGGCGATGCCACCTTGACATCCTTGGCAAGGATGGTTGACGGCAGCAGGGATGCTAAGAGCAAGATTGATAGTTGTTTCATTTAGGTTGAATTTATGTTTGACGATTATGATGATAATTGCATAATGGACATAAACAGGCGATGGCGAACGCCATGTGTCTCTTCGTCGCCCTCTATCTGGCAGGGCCTGCATGGCCACGGACAGCAGAGGGGACAGCAGAGGCCGGGGCGGCAACGTATTTGTATGGGATATGCACTGTGCCCTTGTCGGCCGGCTGCTTGAACGGCTCGCTGTATATATTGCCACGCAGCTGGAAGGCCTTCGAGTCGCTCTCGGCGAAGATTCTCCTGACACCCTTGTCGAAGTAGTTGTTCTCGACAAGCACCTCTGAGTTGTGTCTCGGGTTGACAGCGCCATGATTGCCCTTACAGTCATAGAGGTTGTTGAGAACATGTATCGTGCCAAAACGCACCATCGGCATACGCTGGTCGCAGCCCTCGCCCCAGCGGTTGAAGGCGTATGTGACGTTGAGGTTGTCCTCGCCATTGCCACGCTCACGGTCGCTCGACCCTACAAGGTTTGTGTTGGCATGGACGAATGTGAGGGGCGTATAGCGGAAGACACACCATGAGACGGTGATGAAGTCTGAATATCCGTTGATGTCAAAGTTGCCGTCGATGCCGTCGATAAACTCGCAATGGTCAACCCATATATGGCGTGAATGGTCAGAGAGGGTAAGGAGGTCGTCGCCGCTGACATCGACAGCGCCGGGCCCGACGAACGTTATGTTGCGTATGATGATGTTCTGGCAGTCATAGAGATGGAGCAGGCCAGCATGGCGGTAGCTCTCCTTGGGGTCAGAGAGATGGTCGATGAAGAGGCGGCGTATCTCATACTCACACTCTTCTTTCACCCTCGCGCCGTTGGGGAGGACGAAAGGCTCGGTGGCAGCACTGGTAGATAGCGACAGAACGTTATGGTCGGTCAGCAGCTTATGTATGGCGGGCGTGAGGCGGAAGGCTGTCCTGAGGCGTGCGCCATTGCGCCCTATGATTGTCTTTGACGACAGCTGGCGCAGCTCGATGGTGGCCCCTATGGTTATCTCTCCGTCTGAGCCGTCGAGGATGATGATGTCATTCTCTGTGATGGCCGTCAGCAATGCGGCGCGCATATCGCCGCCCGTATTCTTCAGGACGATGGTCTTGCGGCCGGCGGTATTGTCGGGCATGTCTGTGCTGTAAGCTCCGCCGCCCGTCAGGGTGTAGTCGTCGCCCGAGGTGAGCGATGTCGATGTGGCCCATCCGAATGGCCTCTGGAGGTCATACGCCGACTGGGCCGCGAGACGCATTGTGGGGAACAATGCGAGGAGTATGATGGTCAGATATTCTTTCATGTGCTTTTGTAATCTTTTGACCTGTAAGTTGAAATGTTAGTAAGTATGGGTTGTAAGCCCAACAGCTCATAGTCCATGGCAACCGACGAACGAACGATAGTAGAGCGGCATTTGCTCCAGCCATACCGAAATATCGTGCAAACGAGAGGAGCATGATGCTTGCATCAATACTACTGAGTGCAGCCGATATCAACACAGTTAACCGAGGAGGAAGACGATGTCAACCCTCTGGGGAATTATGGTGATTGGGCTATACGCCTTGTAAAGACAGAAGCGTAAAATATTTCTGAAAATATTGACGCTTCTGGAATCACCAGTAAAGCCCTGTGCCAGTTACGAATCACAAAAACCAGCATAAACCCCGTGAAGAGTATGCGGGGCAGAGCCCTGGTGTCAGCCTTCCGCTTTGGCCTTATAAGAGGCAAGCTCTTAACGTCCAAACCGAAAGCCTTACACCACCTTCTTGCAGAAGGCTGCCATCCTCTTCAAGGCGATAAACATGAAACAAACCTTTTGTTAGAAGAGTTACATAGTATCTGTATCAACATCAAGGTAGTAATGTTCACTCTGGTCACGCATTGGGGCGAAATTCCAAAGGACACCTATGCGAGTTTTTGTGAGTCGCATGTAATTCCACAGCTGCTGACGATGGTCTGGACAAAGCTTTTCTGCTGCCTTGCACTCGATGAACGCCTTTTTCTTCACATAGAAATCCACGAAGTGCTTATGATTGATGCGCTTGCCATGAAACTCAACCGAGAAATGGTACTCACGAGTAAACGGTACGACCAGACGTTCTTCAAGCATAATTTCAAGTGCGTCTTGGTACATATATTCGTTTAAGAACGGGCCTAAGCATTTGTGAACCTCTTGACAGCACCCATTAATATCATAGCACCACCGCTTAAGTTTCTGGCACAATACAGGATCTTTATCTACCAACCGGCCTATTCTGTAATTTTTCATTATTGTGCAAGTCTTACTTTTGCAAACGGAATCTTGTATTCCAATATTATTACAGAAGAAAGGTTTATTTGACTTCGTCTTCCTCTGTTGCGACTCGGCATAGTCAAAGCAAGCGTTGCCTCTGCTCTCGTTTGCACAGCCATGGACTTCATCGAGGGCTGGCTGCATTTAACTTCGTTGAATATCGGCTGCGGCTCGGCAATATGAGCAAGCTCTATTGCACTCACCTTGCACGACATTTCGGCATAGTCAAAGCAAGCGTTGCCTCTGCTCTCGTTTGCACAGCCATGGACTTCATCGAGGGCTGGCTGCACTCGGCATAGTCAAAGCAAGTTTTGCCTCTGCTCTCGTTTGCACAGCCATTCATGTTTATCGCCTTGTGATTGATGCGAAACCCGATAGGGTGATGATGTAGATGTCTGAAAATATCTGAGCTTGCTCAAGGAGTTTCAGACATCTACATCATCAATGTCTCGCAAGAGACATTTTGCATCAAGCGCAAGGGGTTGATTTCTGTTTTTGTTTTCCCAGTTGACACGGGATTTCACTAATGCCCCCGCATCTGCCACTGTAGGGCGTGTAGCGTCTGTATTATATACCCTCAGGGGGTCGCTCCGCTATTGGGCTTTGCCCTTTCCCCAGCGACCGTTGCCTTCAGCTTCGTACGTCACGACTCGGCATAACCCAAACTTGTTTGGCTTCTGCTCTCGCTGCTCCGTCCGTTAGTTTCTTCCTTGCCTGTCAGAGGGTCTCGTTTTATCCAACAGAACTCAGTCCGTTTTCAACCGTACAAGTCTGAGTCTTTTGATGATGGGGCAGTAGCATCTACTCCCAGCCCGAAAAGGGCGAAGTCGCCCCGGAGAGGGTCGTCGGGGAATATGTCCCTCAGCCTCTCCGACAGCCGTATGGCATTCGTCATGGATGTGGAGCGCGAGGTGAGGAGACCGAGACGCATGGCCTCCTGCACGACATGCGTGTCCATGGGGATGATGAGCGTGCGGCGGTCGATGATGTCGCTCCACAGGCCAAGGTCAACGGGCGACGACGGGCGCACCATCCAGCGCAGGAACATGCACACACGCTTGCAGCTCGACCGTGTGTCCTTGGGGATGACCCCCATGGAGCCATGCTCGCTGAACCACCGTGTTATGTGCCCCACAGCGTCAATGGCCGGCATCTTGCCGAGAGCATCCCCGAGCCGGCTAACGAGATATCCCCGCATCGAACCGTACTCGCCGGCCATATCAGCCAGAGCGCGCAGGAAAGTGCAGAATGTCCTGCATGTATATAGCCTGTAGAAACAGGTGTCGGCCATAGGCACAACATGTTCATACTGCCGTGTAAGGAGCCAGCGCCTGACAGCGTCACCGTCTGTGCCACAGGCTCTTATGCTGTCGAGAAGTGTCTGTATCTTAGGCATGAACTGTCGGCGCGAGCCATAGCTGAGGGCCGACGCTATAAACGCAAGGAGCTCCCTGTTGACATCTCCCTCTATCTGATGCATAAACCAGCTGGGGTCGCCAACAAGGAACTCCTTGCATTCATATTTCTGAGCCAAGCGTGTCAGTATGTCTCCAAGCTCAGATGCCATAATTATTGTCTTTGTATTCTTAACGTATAGATATCAGGAGGGGCTGCGGGATGCCGCTCCTCCTGATTGATGGTCTGTAAGGATGATAACCTTACGATTAGAGTATTGACTTCACTGTCTCTATCATGCCCTTTGCCTGGATATCGTTGAGGAATCCCTCTACCATATCTGTCAGTCCAGGTATTGTGTTGAGGTCGCCGTGCTCGCCCCAGATCCAGTCGGCGGCGAGAACACCCTCTGCCACCTTGCGTGTGTCGCCGGTAGCCCAGAGCTGTGTGAGGAGGTCCATTATCTTCTGGTCGTCGTTAGGCTGTATCGGAGCGCCGTCGGCACGTGTGCCACCCTTGTAGTATGTGATGATGGCTGCGAGACCGAGCACGAGACCCTTCGGGAGCTCGCCCTTGCGCTCGAGATATACCTTCACGCCGGGGAGGTCGCGTGCCTGGAACTTCGGGAACGAGTTGAGCATGATTGATGTCACCTGATGGTCAACATATGGGTTGTCGAAGCGCTCAAGCACATCGGCCGCAAACTGCTGCAGTTCCTCCATAGGGAGGTTGAGGGTCTGCATGAGCTCGTCATACTGCACCTTCTTGATGTATGGCCCAACAACAGGATCATGGAGAGCGTCGCGCACGATGTTGATGCCTGAGAGGTAGGCGACAGGCGAGAGGACTGTGTGAGGGCCATTGAGGAGGGTCACCTTACGCTCGTGGTATGGTGCCTCTGACTCGGCTATGAGGACATGGAGACCGGCCTGGTCGGCTGGGAATTCCTTGCGGAGCTCCTCACATGTCATATTCTCCGGACGCTCTATTACCCAGAGGTGGAATATCTCGGCCTGGACAACGAGGTTGTCCTTGTAGCCTATCTTGTTCTGTATCTCGACGATGTCCTTGCGTGGGAAGCCTGGCACGATGCGGTCAACGAGTGTCGCGCAGACATAGTTGTACTTCTCAAACCACTCTGAGAATGCCTGTGCCTTCTCGCCGAAGTCTGGTGTCCACAGCTCTATATACTTGCGTATGCAGTCCTTGAGGTGGTGGCCGTTGAGGAAGATAAGCTCACAAGGCATGATGATGAGACCCTTTGTAGGGTCGCCGTCGAAGGCGTTGAAGCGGTTCCAGAGAAGCTGGGTCAGCTTGCCGGGGTAAGACGATGCAGGAGCGTCAGTGAGTTTGCAGGCAGGGTCGAAGGCGATGCCAGCCTCTGTCGTGTTAGAGATGACGAAGCGTATCTCTGGCTGCTCGGCGAGAGCCTGGTATGCCCAGTGCTGGGCGTATGGGTCTATGCCGCGTGAGATGACGTCAATACGGTCGAGCTGGTTGACAGGCTCACCATTCTGACGACCCTGGAGATTGACATGATAGAGACAGTCCTGACCGTTAAGCCACTGTACCATACCTCTGTCGATAGGCTGAACGACAACGACAGAGCCGTTGAAGTTTGTCTTCGCGTTCATGTTCCATACAATCCAGTCAACAAAAGCACGGAGGAAGTTACCCTCACCAAACTGGATGATTCTCTCAGGTGCCACACTCTTTGGGGCAGTGAGTTTGTTAAGTGATTTTAGTTGTGTCATAATATTTATTTAAGTGTTACATAGTTTCTGGCATGTCCCGGCATCTTTCATAGTGGAGGCATTACACCTCCCCCCTCGGCTTCATTCTTATAAGGGTGGTTCTAAAAATTACCACCGTAGATATATTCTCAGAGTGGGGTATAACGTCTTGCCATCTTTCGTTCTCTTTTTGGCTCAAAGTGTAAGTTGACCTGCGGTCTTCCTCCTTCGCGCCTCGGCCATTAAAGCAAGCTTTATGGCTCTCGGCTTGTCGTCGGTTCGCTCGGTCACAATGCCCGCATTGCTCCCTCTCTCACTTGCGCTTTAACCTCAAAAATAGAATTGAAATCTGTCAAGGCTAATTTATAGAACCACCCATAAATGAAACCACTTGCAAAATTAATAAATTTTATTATGAAGAGGTGTCATAAAGTATCTTTTTGATGTTTGTTTATGATATTTTAACTGATATCTTCCCCATTGTCGTTGTTCAGTGAATGCGGTTTGTAACAAGAAAATATAGATTTATATTGTCTCGGCTAGCACGCGCTGAAAGCGCAGAAGCCCATAGCCCAGGGCAGAATGGAGCGTAGCGGAGTGACACCCTGGGGATATTGTTCATGTGGGTAATTGTCGCGCTGTAAGCGCAAAAGCGTAAATGAGCTATGAGGCCATAACGCTTTTGCACTTACAGCGCGTACAAGCGGTATGGATTCTCAACCCAGGGTGTCGCTACGCTTGCCCTGGGCTATGGGCTTCTGCGCTTTCAGCGCGTGCTACTTACAATATTCGCTGAATAAAGCCACGCATCACGCCTATTGTCATAAAAAATGCAAATAATACAGCAAAACCACAACAACATTTGCTATTAATGTGTAAATTTGCACACGATTTATATAATGTACGAACGTACAGATTGAGATACATTCCCGTCAAACAGACGTGACAGCACCCTGTTACATCGAGATTAACTTCAAATGTAAAATGGATAACCGCATATACAGACACGCAAGCACTATAAGCCTGCTTTTCATCCTGCTGGCATTTGCCGGATGTAACCGTAACAAGGAGACAGAAGACAAAATGAACATGGCTGACAGCCTGATGACAAGCAGGCCAGACTCGGCTCTCGCCATACTGAGCAAGATTGACACTACACTATTAAGCAGCAGGGAGCTTAGGGCACGGTATGCACTGTTGAAATCAATGGCGCTGGACAAGAACTATATCGACACAACATCGTTCATTATACTCAAGCCCGCCATAGACTATTACCTCAAACACGGTACCCCCGACGAGCAGCTACGCACATACTATTATCAAGGCAGGATATACCAGAATAGGGGAGAAGACAATGACGCTATGCAATCGTTCATGAACGGTAGCGACTTAAAAGAAAAGGTGACAGATTCATTACTGCTGGCTCATACGCTCGTAGCGGAAGGATTCATGTATTTTAAGCAATACAAAACAGACGAGTTCATCCAGAAGAACTTAGAAGCAGCCAAGATTTATATAGCGTTGTCACAAGATTTCTTGGGAGTCAAGAGTTATTTAAAGGCACTTGATGGTTTCATTATAACAAATAATAAAGCCGCTGCTGATAGTATATTAAAAAAGACTATACTGTTAGCGCACAACAATCCTGATTCAGAGGAATATTTATTTTCTTCATTTCTTTCATATACAATCGAATTCGGTACGACTGAGGAGACAAAGAGATTTCTCGACAAATATCAAGATATGGAATTAAAGAAGAATGATGTCATAAACTTCGCGCAAGGATACTCAAAAATCGGGGAACACGATAAAGCTCTGATTTTTCTTTCCAAAAAAATGAAATACGATTCAATATTAGATACTCTCAAATTTCTCTCAGTGAAAACGTGTATTTTGGAGAATAAGGGAAATTACAAAGAGGCATTAAGCATATACAAGGAGTTTTCATCCGTACTCGGACGGCATCAAAAAAAATTGCAATCACAAGGTCTCTTGTTTTCTGATGAAAAACATCAGCTTGAAATGGACAACCTATTAAATATCCAAGAGAGGGACAGAATCATCTTGATAGCGATTTGCTGCCTTTTTACATTGGTAATGCTTGCTGGATGGCTTTATTACCAAGGACATATAAAAAGTTTAGAGACATTAAACCTTAAGCTGGAAATCTCTCAATTAGAAAGTGAGCGAGACAAACTCAAAGAATTGCAACAAAATTCTTCAGAACTGGCAAAGCCTGTTAAAGACATTATAAACATGAGGCTTGATATGCTCAATAGCCTTTTGGCAAAAGAAATAACCAACAACGAGAGATATGCAAAGCCATACAACAATTGGATTGAGGACATCCAAAAAGACAAAAAGAGTTTCATGGACTCCACACGTCTTGCCTTTATCGCATTGCATCCCAAATTGATGGAATATCTCGAAAAGCATGGACTAACTACAGACGAAATGAATCACCTATGTTTGTATGCAATTGGATTACGCGGAAAAGATGTTGGAGAATATACCCAAACAAAACGACACTACATTATTAGCCATGAGATAAGGAAAAAACTGGGTATAGACGAACATGAGACAAACATAGGGCTATATATCCGCAAATTGATAAAAGAAGAGGAATGGTAATAGCATGAAAGAACGATTTCTCCATATTTCATTCTTACACAAAAACTATTGAATCCATTCTATGTATTGCAGGAAGAGAGTGCAAGTCGTATTTTCTTCCTAATTACACATTTATCTACCTGCAACACGTACATGCTCTTTGATATAAAGGGACTCATAACATGATTCCTTATAGATGTGTAGAAAATTGTATCTCATAATTCTCAAATAAAACCATTACTATCCCATTGTCGGAGCGAGTTAAAACAGTCTTTTAAGTGAATTACAAGGCATTGTTGATAACGCATACTATTTTACGAACTGATTAGGCGTATCATCATTCCTTATCAGCCAAACATGACTATACAACAGTTCACCGGTTCGTTAAATAACAAAAAAACTTCCACAGGCACTGTACGATAGGTATCTTTTACATTGGATATTAGCATTCCTTTCAACATAGAAGGTTGCGCACAACATGTAACACTCATGGCGT
>JBJEAW010000144.1:0-9767 GCA_051869435.1 Prevotella sp.
TGTGTTGTGTCTTACTTCACTTTGCTGAACTCGAGGTCGTCCTCAGCATAGTAGGCGAGCTTGCTGTTCTTTGCTATGGCGTCCTTGAGGTATGTGTTGGCGGCGTAGCTGTTGCCCTGGCGTGCCGACATGATGGCGCGGAGATAGTCTGTCGTGCCGTCGCCGTTCTTCATGTTCTTGAATGTGACACGTGCGCTCTCATAGTCCTTGTTGAGTATCTGTGCGAGAGCCGCCATGTTGTTCATCTGTCCCTTGAGGTTCTCGGCAGCGGCCTTGTAGTCGCCCTTGGCGATGTTGTATGTGCCGAGGGCGTAGTTATAGTCGTTGCAGCCGATGGCCTGTGAGATGAACTCCTGGGCCTTTGTCAGGCTGCCGGCCTTGAGGGCCATGAGGGCCTGGTTGGCCTTTGCCTCGCCGGCCTTGGGGTTGATGGCGAGAGCCTTGTTGATATACTCCTGTGCGGCGTTCGTGTCGCCCTTCTTCAGCGCCTGCACGGCGAGGTTGTTGTATGCGCGGTAGTCGTTAGGGTATATCTTGGCTGTCTTCTTGTATATCTCTGTCGCCTTGTTGTCGTCAACGCCCTCGAGGGTGGCCGAGTAGAGCAGCTCATCGACGCTGAGCTTCTCCGGATCGCTCTTGTACTGCTGCTGTATCTCCTCGTCGCTGCGGCCTATTGTCTCGTAGTTGATGATGAGGCGTGAGCGGCGCAGCTCAGGGAGGATGCCGTCGGCAAGCTCACGGAATCCGGCGCTCATGTTGCGTATCTGCTGCTCGCGCTCCTCAGGGTCCTGGTACATGGAGAGGACACGGAGGATGACATCCTTGTCCTGTATGTTAGAGGCGGCGACGAGCTGCTGGAATCCCTCCCAGTCCTGTGCTGTGTATTGTCCGCCGACGTTTGTGCTGACCTTCATCTTCTTCAGCTGGTCCTTGACATACTTCTCTGAGACGTCCTGGCGCTTCTGGGCGAGCTTGTCGTTGAACGACTCTCCACCGTCAGGCGACGCGTAAGCCTTCACCTCGACGTTGTTGAGGGCGTAGGCGGCCTTCTCGTCGTTGATGGTGCGTATCATGTTGAGGAAGTCCTTCACCGAGGCGTTCTTCAGCTCGCCCTGGCGCAGCTGTGCCTGGTTGATGAGGAACTTCACGTTGGCCTCCTGGCGCTGTATCCTGACGCGCTGGAAGGTGTCCGGGGCTATGCAGCCGCCGTTCTGCACCATGGCGAGGCGGTAGAGCTCAGATGTGGCGATGATGCCGTTGGCGACCTTCACGGCCGGCACCTCGACACTCTTCTTGCCCACCTTGGCGTTGAATGTCAGCCAGAGGTCGCTCTTGTGGTATGTGTCGGTATATGGGAACTCTGCCTTCATGGCATAGTGTCCGCCGAGAAGGTAGCTGATGGTCTGGTTGTTACCCATCACCTTCTCGCCCTGGAATGTCGCCGGCATACTGCGTATCACTGAGCCGTCAGCGGCGCGGAGCTCCGGTGTCACGGTGACAACGGCCTTCTTCTTCATGTACTTCTCAGGGAAGTTGCCATTGATAGTGACAGGGACATATCCGCCCTGTGTCTCCATTGGTGTAGGGGTGACAGTGAAATTGTCAGCCGATAACGCTCCGAGCTTCCCGGAGCATGATGTCATGGCGAGCAACGCTGTTGCCGCCGAAAGGGTGATGATGGTTTTCTTAAGCATATTATTTGTTGGTTACTTGTGTTTTTGTCCTGTTCTTTCCTGTCGGCCTCTCTTCCTGCCCGGCGTGCCAGAGAGCTACAGCGTGTTTCATGTCATGACATGAAAAAAGGGGCTGAGGCATACAGTCGTTGTCGTACCCCGCCATAGGGGCGACAGTCACTTGTACACATCAACCCCAAGCGTTGTACCGCGAGTGGGACTCGAACCCACACGGCCGTTTCGGGCCAGGAGATTTTAAGTCTCCAGTGTCTACCATTCCACCATCGCGGCACATAGTATGATGCAAAGTTACACCTTTTTATTTATATGTGGTATTACAGTGGTGTATTCTTAACTTTTTTTATTAACTTCAGGACCCTGGGACATGTCTGATTCCCCCTTATCCACAATGATTTCCTGATAGCCTCCAAGCCTTAGCTGTCTGCCTCATCGGCATACGTTCCTCCGGTAGTTTCACCTCTTTCCGTCTCACCCCCGGCTGGTTATTTGGATCCCCATTTTTCCCGGACGGTAACACGCTGGCGCTCTGAGCGTTCCCATCCGATACCGATGGCCGCGCCATTGGCATTGAATGACGCGGCCACATGGTATCACTGACGCGGCAATGCGGTATGGGTGGGTTCACGCCCGGCGTTTGGGCCTTGTTTTGACTGAGAAGTGGGGACAAGTAGGTTTCTTGATTTTCCCATTATCGTGTCCCCCACAGTGTTCAGAAATCAGACTGTACCAAGAGCCACCCATATGCTTCTGCCTGTTTTCCTGATTGCAGTTGGGCAAAGTCATTATGGTATTCGATGTGATGTTGTCCGAATCGTGATGTCGCTGGCTGTCAGGCCTGTTTAGCGCATTCACCTTGCTTTCATGACTTCCTCCATCACAGAGTCGGTAAACGTTCTCCAAATCTTCAGCTCCACAGGCTTATAATCTTCGAAGAGCTGCTTTACGAAGTCAATCTCAAATACCAGACGGAGGTCATTCTTGTCTTCGCCCTCCTGACCTTCCTTGCGGTTACCCACACGTACATTCCTGATGAGGTAAAGGTCACGGATGCCCTTGCCTTTCAAATATGGCATGAAGTAGTACAACTTATTGAGAGCCACGGTCTGTGGAAATTTCTTTCCGGTGTAGTATATTCTCACTGACTGGTCAACATACTTCTCGAAGTTGTCTGGCTTGACAAGACATATGAGGCAGTTCCTTGCAGGGTCAATATGCAGGTTATGGCTGCAACCCACATTGTACTCTGGAGCATCCTCCTGGACCATGCAGTTTTCGACAATAGGATTATCCGCGTATTGCTCAAAGAGGTCAAGGAAATTGAGCTGCTTTATCCTAACCGTCCTTTCTGTCTTTTCAGACGAACGACTCTCGCCAGAATATCTGAAAATGGCATCTGCCACATAATATCCAAGATTAACAGGTACGGCATTTCCTATCATTTGCTCTATGTTTGTCTTCGTTCCCTCAAAAACAAAATTCTCAGGAAAAGTCTGAATCATACTTCGTTCTTTTGAAGTAAGAGGTCTGATGCCATCCAATGAATCAACAGGGTCGCCAGGGTGAAGAGTATATCCTTTTGGCATTGGACGATTGACCCCTCGTATCGTAGCGCTTGGTTCTGATGTGCTAAATATTCCTCTACGCACATAGCTTCTTGGATGCCTGTAATAATATTTTATAGGAAGCTTGTCTCCGAAGTATTCGGCTACACTCATCTCATGGTCTGCCAAATTCTTCAGCAATGCATCTTTCATAAAATCATTATCGGCATCCAACTTGCCAATCATAACAAAGCGCTTGCGCTTTTGCGGAACTCCACACAAAGCTGCATTAAGCACTGTGTATGTAAGTCCATAGCCTGCGGAAGAGAAAATGTCAATAGCCTCTTGTAGTTTCTTTGTCTTCAATATTCTTTCGACATTTTCCATGACAAACCATTTAGGTTTGACCTCTGCTATGATTCTTGCATAACATACAGTTAAGTTACCACGGCCATTATCTTCATCACGTTTGCCGGCAGAAGAGAAGTCTTGGCACGGAGGACCGCCAATAATCATGTCCGGTTCATATTGACGAATGCGTTTGACAGACTCCTCTACATTCATTAAATCTGCCTTGATTGCAGGATGAGAAAAATTTCTTCTATATACATCAAGGGCTCCAGACCAGTTGTCAAAAGCAGCGACTACATTCATTCCTGCTTTCTCGAATCCGAGGCTCAAACCGCCACAACCGCAAAACAAATCAACAACTTTCATTATATTTTCATTCAAATAGTTCAGGATGACTAACTAAGTATGCGTCGAATCTTCTTTCTGGACGTAGCAATTTCTGTCCATCACCAAGAATTATATTTTTTATTTCGTATTTGCTTATACGAGGAGAAGACAGTTCTTCAGATTTGAGAAACGGATTTGCCAGCTTGCCACTTATGGCAAATGCCTTGTCTGTCTTATATTTGTACGAGAGGCTGTTTACAATGGTCGTATAGTTGAATCTGCCATACTGTGTAAAGTCCCACAACATTTTATACAACCATATAATGGTTCTTTGGTTCCTTGATATATCATCTTCTTGAGAAAACTCCCTTAACGCCATTTGAATAACAGACAAATTCGACCAAACGAAAACATCAAGACAATTATTGTCTAAGTCTGTCATTTTTCTATTGGTCTTCCAAACTGGTTGCATAATAAGCGGGACTTGCTTGTTAGTAATGTCACTTGACACGTCAAGTACTGCTTTTTTTATTGCATTGTAATGAGGTAACACTTGGCGTATCTCACTCCAGTCTCTAATCTCTTCACCAATAGTGTTTAACAACTCATGGAGTCTCATTCTTCCCCGTGCCGAATCATAGCAAGCACAAATACTACATGCAACAAACAGGATAGTTGGAGACCTGACAACTATTTCACTGCCATATTCATCTTCTGGAAGATTCCTTGTAGTATTGTCTGGCAGTGTTGTCAGTTTGACCTCAAGTCCACTGACAGGTGTTGACGTGGAACGGTTTATCATTACCAGATCTATTTTCTCCTTTTTGCTTGCTGTGTAATATTGTTCATATGGATAATAGCCTGCTTCATAGTCATAATACGCATCTTCGCTTAGTGGGTCTATTCCTAACAATTCTGTTGCTGATATGGCCTTATGAATAATTTCGTTCTTTTTATTAGTGCAAATAAATACAGGAGAAATATTCTTGCTGCTCATATAAGCGACAAGGGAAGCAGGGAATGAACTGTTAAATTGGTTCTTTCCCCAAGACTCCTCATATCTGTAGTCGCGGCTTGAATACTTCTGGCCAAACAATCCAGGGTCAATGCCATCGATCAACTGAATAGTGTGTTTCTTGTTCTTTGTCATTGAATACTATTCTAAAATGATAATATTTCAAGTTGTCTCTTTTGTAGAACTGAGGCCAAAGTTCTATTATACAAGCATCACAGGGGGACGGTCCCGCGTACTTATGAAGGCATATGGTCAACACTATAGGTGGGTTCCGTTAATTTGCCTTGACAGATTCCAGTATTGTCTCTGAGAGCAGAGTGTCAGTTTTTGATGGAGCGATGCGGGCATCATGGCTGATATAACTGGCACTCTGCTCCAGAGATAACTGGGAAGATGGCAAAGACGGCATACCCAGATTAACAAGAATTTTGACGGTGGAAAGCAACAGAACCCATCTACAACCCATCTGTGTCATTATTGGTAGGCTACACCTCCGGCATGAAATAGTTCAGGCCGTGCTGTTTCAGCATGACCACCACGCCTGTTTGTTATTTCTGCCATTCATACACCTCAAATCCAGCCAAGGCTTTATTATTGTGTACAAATGTAGTATGTTTTTCTTTAACCACCAAGGATGACAGGCATTTTTTTGCGTTATTATCTTTGATTTCACGGCGGCATGGGCTGTGTCCCCACGCCTCTGTCAATACTCCGTCTTGTCTGTCTTCTCGCTCCACATGGTGAAGGCGCGGAGGGCCTCTGTGCGCAGGAGTATCTCTGAGGGTTTCTTCCTCTCCTCGGGCCTGAGGGCTATCTCCTGGTATATGAAGTCGTCGTCGAAGCCGATGCGGGCGGCGTCCTTGCGGTCGTTGGCGTAGTATATCTTGTCAAGACGCGCCCAGTATATGGCGCCGAAGCACATGGGGCATGGCTCGCACGATGTGTATATCTCACACCCCGCGAGGTCGAAGCTGTGGAGGGCCTTTGCGGCTTTCCTTATGCACGACACCTCGGCGTGGGCTGTGGGGTCGCAGTCGAGGGTCACTCTGTTGGCGGCCTCGGCTATTATCTCGCCGTCACGGGCTATGACGGCCCCGAACGGGCCGCCGCCGTTACGCACGCTGTCCTCGGCGAGGCGTATGGCGTGTCTCATCAGTTCGTCCTTTGTCATCTTTTGTCCTGTGTTCATGATGTTTCTTGTCGTGTTGTTGTCTGAGGGGTGTGGTCATCTTATTATGATGTTCTCTGTGTCGCCGGTCCTTGTGACGGGGTCTGTTGCCGAGGCTGTTATCCTCACGTTGTCGAGGGTGAGGTTGCTGACACAGTTGAGGTGTATGCCTTCCACGCCGCTGAGGCTGGAGTTCTTTATTACGATGTCCTTTACGGGCATCTCGGGCAGTCCGTTTATGAAGGCGCAGCGTCTGGCGTTCAGCACGGTGACATTCTGCATGTATATCTTCCTGAACGACGGTGTTGTCTCGTCCACCTTGTACCGCTCGGCCTTGTTGTTGCCGGGGTTGGCGCCGGCGTAGTAGAGGTCGAATGTCATGGCGTCGCCCGGCATGTTGGCCATGTATATGCCGTCGATGTATATGTTCTCGACGACACCGCCGCGTCCGCGTGTCGATTTGAACCTTAAGCCGATGTCTGTCCCTATGAACTGGCAGTTCCTTACCCATATGTTCCTGACACCGCCCGACATCTCGCTGCCGACGACGAATCCGCCGTGGCCGTGGTACACGCGGCAGTCTTTTATTATGACGTTCTCTGTCGGCATGTTACGTTCGCGCCCTTCCTTGTCACGCCCTGACTTCATGCAGATGGCGTCGTCGCCGACATCGAAGACGGCGCCGCAGACAGTCACATTGCGGCACGACTCGAGGTCGAGGCCGTCACCGTTCTGTGCGTACCATGGGTTTCTGACGCTGATGTCCTCTATCGTTATGTCGCTCGACATGAGGGGGTGTATGTTCCATCCCGGCGAGTTCTCGAATGTGGCGTCCTTGAGCATGACTCTCTTGCAGCCGACGATGGAGAGGAGTGCCGGCCGGAGGAAGTCGTGGACTTTCGCCCATGCCTCGTCGCTGCCGGTCTTTATGGCGTTCTCCATGAGTGTCTTGTCGGTGCTGGCGTCGTGTATGGCCTGTGTGGGGAACCACACGTCGCCTTTCGTGTTCGTCACGCCGTCTTTCAGCAGTGCGGCCCACTGTCCTGCTGTCATCTTGCCTTTCTTCACGGGGCGCCATGCCTGTCCGTTGGCGTTTATCGTCCCGCGGCCTGTTATGGCTATGTCTGTCACGTTGTGTGCTGTCAGTGGAGACATGCAGCGGCGCGACTTGACGCCCTCGAAGTATGTGTCGATGAGTGGATACTGTGAGCGGTCGGCTGTGAAGATGACGAGGGCGCCGTCCTCAAGATGCAGCTCTGTGTGGCTCTTCAGCTCTATGGGGCCTGTGTGCCACAGTCCGGCAGGGACGATGAGCTTTCCGCCACCGTTCTCGGCGAGGTGGGCCATGGCCTTGCGGAATGCCTCGGTGTTGAGCGTCGTGCCGTCGCTCTTCGCGCCAAAGTCGGTTATGCTTACTGTGTATGACGGTATCTGTGGCTTCTCCACCTGTGTCATGCTGAATGGCACGCCGTCGTAGATGTTGTCCGCCGCAGCCGTGGCAAGGGGCAGCAGGCTGAGGAGGGAGATGATAAGATTTCTCATAGCAGTGGTTTGTTTTAAGGATGTGTTTATTGTCATGTTGCGTTATTGCTGGTGCTGGGGCTTTGATGGTGTCTCAGCGCTCCAGGCGGTCGATATAGTCATAGAGCTTCTGCAGGTAGGCTTTCGCCTTTGTCTCCAGCAGTGTTGTGTCGCCCTCGGCCACGATGTTGCGGCGGGCGTTGTTGTCGTGTATGACGGCTCCCTGTGGCGTTATGAGGCCCATGCCGTCGGGCATGGTGAAGAACGCGGTGTGGGGCGCGGTGGCCGACAGCATGTCGCGCGAGAAGGGGAAGTCGCTGTGCTTGAGGCCGAGCGTGGCGAGGAGTGTCGCCGCGAGGTCTGTCTGGCATCCTATGGTCTCCACAGCCATCGGCCGCGCTATGGCTCCGCCTGTCATGACGAGAGGCAGGTGGTAGCGCCAGAGACGGTAGTTGTCGATGTCGCGCGGGTAGGCCCCGAGGTGGTCGGGGAGGATTATGACGAGCGTGTTGTCCCATGCGCGGCTTTCCCTCATGCGCTTTATGTATGTCCCGAGGGCCATGTCGGCATAATGGAACGCGTTCAGCTCCGGCTCCTTGTGGCGGCTCTTGTGTGGCACATCGAAAGGCTCGTGGCTGCTGCCTGTCATGACGACGTGCAGCCCGCTGGCCCGCTGGCCCGCTGTGCCGCCGCTGGCTGGGGTCCATGCCTTGGCCTCGTCGGCCGCCACACGCATGAGCAGGGGCAGGTCGGGCACGCCCCATTTCCCGGTGCGCTCCTCGCGTGGGAAGTCGGTCTCTGACACCACGCGCTGGAACCCTGTCCCCATGAGGTATGAGCGCATATTGCTGTAGTCGGCGTCGCCGCCATAGTAGAATGTCGTCGTGTAGCCCGCCGCGCCCAGCGTGCGTGCTATCGACGGCAGGCGTGTGCTCTTCCCGGGCATGTCCATGAGCGACATGGTGGGCTGGGCAGGCAGGGCGCTGAGGATGGAGAGGAGGGCACGGTCGGTGCGGAAGCTGTTGGCGTAGAAGCGGCTGAAGCTGACACCGCCGCGCCTGATGGCGTCGAGATTAGGCGTGACGCCCTCAAGACGGCCCTCGCCACCGTCCATGATGTATGTCGAGAATCCCTCAAGGATGATGATGACGATGTCGGGGCGTGTCACGCCGGGGCGCATTATCTGTGTCCGCTGTCCGCCGCCGCGGGTCGAGGTCATGGTGCTGACGAGCCTTGTGGCCTCGCTGTCGTCCATGAAGCGGTACATCGAGGCGATGTCCTGCTGGTGGTTGACACTCTCAAGGAAACAGAAGATGGGGTTGACGGCGGCATGGTTGAGACGTATGTCGGTAGAGAAATACACGCTGCCCGTATGGTTCGTGCCTGTCGAGAGGCCTCCGCGGATAGGTATGACGAGCAGGCCGGCCATAACCACAGCGGCCACAGAGAGCCATGTCTTCCGTCTGGCAGACCGCTGCGTGATGTCTCTCAGGCGGCTCATGGGGAGGGGCGAGAGACGGCGGCGGCGTTTCTGGCATGGGATGACGAAGGCCGTGGCGCCACGGTATATGGCCACTGTCATGACGGCGACCATCATGACGGCCCCCAGTATCTGCCACACGGTGGCGCTCGCCATGGCGTCGGCGGGCGAGGTCTTGAGGTACAGCAGCGGTGTGTTGTCGAGCGGGAAGCCCCAGTATTTGTACAGCACGATGTTGGCCGTGTATGCCACGGCTGTCACCAGGGCCACGATGGCGGTGTAAGCCTTCCAGAGGCGCTTGACGATGTGCTGGCCGTAGCGCTCGCCTGTCCACAGCCACACGATGTACAAGACGATGGCGGGCAGCGTGACATAGCCCGCTATGGCCACGTCGAGCCTCATGCCGTGGCTGACGACAAGGCGCCAGTGGGTCAGGGTGATGCCCTCGATGAGCCCGCTGTAGAATATGAGGAAGAGTATCTTGCCGGCCGCGCCGACAATACACCAGTATATGAAATATCGTATCAGTGAAGCCATTCTTTTCTGTTTTGTTTGGGTGAGGAGGCGGGGAAAGAATGTCGCTCCGCCCCGTTGAGAGTGTCAGGTGTGTTCTTATCGGGGCACTCGGGAAATCCTGTGTCAACAGGAAAGACAAAAACCGAAATAAACC
>JBJEAW010000145.1:0-38853 GCA_051869435.1 Prevotella sp.
TGGGTTGAGACCCACCATGCATGGCGGCTGAAGACAGAGTGGCTGTCGTTCATCCCCGGCATAGTGAAAGGCATCGGCATGGCCATCAATGTCTTTACTGGCAAGGATGACGCTGTCGTCATACAGCCTCCCGTATATCATCCCTTCCGCCTCACTACTGAGGGCAACGGCCGCCATGTGCTCCAGAATCCCCTCGTAGAGAGGCCCGACGGCAGTTATGAGATGGACTTTGAGAATCTTCAGGAGGTTGTCAGCGGCTTCAACTCACACGCTGAGGGCAGGGTGAGGCTCCTCATCCTGAGCAATCCGCACAATCCGGCTGGCATATGCTGGGACAGACAGACACTCGCGCGCCTCGCCCATTTCTGTGCTGAGCATGACATAATAGTCATCAGCGACGAGATACACTGTGACATGGCCTTGTGGGACAACTGCCACACGCCATTCGCCACAGTCAGTCAGGAGGCGGCGGACAACAGCATAACGTTCATGGCGCCTACAAAGACATTCAACATGGCAGGCCTGACATCGTCGTTCTCCATCGTCCCTAACGCCACCATACGCCGCCGTTTCTACTCATGGCTACAGACAAATGAGCTTGACGAGCCTACGCTCTTCGCGCCCATCGCCACTATCGCGGCCTTCCGTGAGGGTGAGGAGTGGCGGCGGCAGATGCTCCGTTATGTTGAGGGGAATATCGATTTTGTCATTGATTTCCTCGCCAGGAATATCCCACAGATAAGGCCGCTGAGGCCCCAAGCCTCTTTCCTTGTATGGCTCGACTGCCGGCCGCTGGGGCTTGACCACGACAGTCTCCTCAGTCTCTTTATCGACAAGGCCCGTCTGGCTCTTAACGACGGCGAGATATTCTTTGGCGGAGAGGCTTTCGACAGAGTAGCGACAGGCAGCCCAGGGCATGGCTTTATGCGCCTGAATGTCGGCACACAGCGTAGTGTCTTGGAGCAGGCACTGACACAGCTGAGAGACGCTGTGGCCAAGCTTCCTGCTGACAGAAGCCATTCCTGACAGCAACTAAGGAGCTGAAATAGCCAGTAGCATTTTCTTTGAGACATAAAATGGGCGGCTTATCTGTATCGGATAAGCCGCCCATTCATGCTTCATTATAAAGCCCCATGCCAGAGGCATACCTGTTATCATTATTCTTTCTCGCCTCATTGGGCTGTCATGCCCGCCTCATATTCCATGACCCTGCGCTCCGCCTCGTCAAGGATGGGGTTCAGCTCGTCGAGGGTGTTTGCCCTCAACATCGCTATGCGGGTCTGGCGGAAGTCTGGTATTCCCTTGAACAGTGGTGTCGCTGCGAGGTGCCGGCGTGTGTGCAGTATGCCTCTCAGCTCGGCCATCTGCATGTCACGCTCGTCGTTACGGCTCACGGCGTCGGCTGTCAGACGCTCTATGTTTATCTGTAGCTGTTTCCTCAGCAGGTGCATCCGCTCAGCCAGCGACAGCGTGTTACGGTTGAAGAACCATGGGCATCCGAATGTCGCGCGGCCTATCATGACGGCATCGACACCATATCTTTCGAAGGCTTCGTCAGCCTTCTCTATCGATGTTATGTCTCCGTTGCCTATGATGGGGATGTGTATGCGCGGGTTACGCTTCACCTCTCCTATCAGCGTCCAGTCTGCCTCGCCCGTGTACATCTGTGCCCTTGTGCGTCCATGTATGGTGAGAGCCTGTATGCCACAGTCCTGAAGCTGCTCGGCGAGTGTCGTTATGACGAGCTCCTCGCTGTTCCATCCGAGGCGTGTCTTTGCCGTGACAGGAGTCTTGACGGCATCAACGACACGGCGTGTGATATCGAGCATGAGCGGTATATTGCGCAGCATTCCCGCCCCGGCGCCCTTTCCCGCAACCTTCTTTACGGGGCATCCGAAGTTAAGGTCTATGACATCGGGGTGGGCATGGTCCTCTACGATGCGTGCGGCCTCTACGACAGCGTCAGCGTCACGGCCGTATATCTGTATCCCTACGGGCCGCTCGTCGTCGGCTATCGTCAGCTTCTGGAGTGTCGAGCGGACAGAGCGCACGAGAGCCTCTGCCGCCACAAACTCGCTGTAAACCATCGCCGCGCCCTGCTCACGGCACAGGCGGCGGAATCCGATGTCTGTCACATCCTCCATCGGCGCGAGCAGCAGAGGCCGCTCGCCGAGGTCTATTGTTCCTATCTTCATGGTTCGTCTGTTCGTTTTTGTTTCCTCTCTCCCTTCGTGTCATGTGCGGGGCCGCGCCCTGTGGAGCTGTGTCTAAACGCCTGTCACGAGATGGTACACACCGCCGGCCAGTGGCCTTACGATGCCCTCCATCTCCATCTCGAAGAGCAGGGCCGATACTTGTCCTATGGGCATGTGCAGCTTTGTGGCGAGGGCGTTCTGCTGCATGTCTCCCTCTCTCAGAGCCTCTACTATCGTCTGTTGCTCGGGCGAGAGGTCTGGGAAGAGTGATGGCACTATGCCTTTCGCCCTTTGCTTGTCAGCCTCCTCTGTCGTGTGCCATCCCATAAGGCTCACGAGGTCATCGGCAGATGTTATGAGCCGCGCCTTGTTGTCGCGTATGATGTTGTTACATCCCTCTGACGTGATGTCGCCGACACGTGCGGGGAAGGCATACACCTCACGCCCGTACTCTCCTGCCTGGCGGGCGGTGACGAGGCTTCCGCCGTGTATCTTCGACTCCACCACCACCGTACAGTCGGCCATGCCGGCCACGATGCGGTTGCGGTGCAGGAAATTCTGCCTGTCGCCACGTGTCTTCGAGGGGTACTCTGTCAGCAGTCCGCCGTGCGAGATGATATCGCGTGCCACGCTGCGGTGGGCTGCCGGGTATATCGTGTCGAGCCCGTGGGCGAGCACGCCTACCGTGTCTGCCCCTGCCTCCAACGCCGCCTTATGGGCTATGACATCTATGCCGTAGGCCAGTCCGCTTACTACCAGCGTGTCGGGCACGAGTTGCCTGAGGCGTGAGACGAGGGCACGGGTGATGTCTCTGCCATAGGGCGAGGCGTCGCGTGTGCCTACGACAGACACTATGTGTGGGGAGTTCAGCTCTGTTGTGCCACGGTAGAAGAGTGCGAGAGGGGCGTCGGCACACGACATGAGGTTGTGGGGATAACGCTCGCTGCCGTAGGCTATGGTCTCTATACGGTTCTTCTCACACCATCTCAGCTCGTCTCCTGCCCACCGGAGCGTCTTCTGCCAGTCGCCCATGATGTTGCGGGTGAGGCCGGGAGGCAGCCCGAGCGACATGCAGAGGTCGTGGCGTGAGGCATACACCTCAGCGGCGGAGCCGGCGGCACGGAGCAGCTCGACACCATGCTCAGGGTAGAAGAATGAGAGACGTTGCAGAGATAATAGATATTCCACGTGGTGAGGGTTTTAGGTTAGGATGGACGGTCAGGGGCTTTGGGTGGCGGCTGTCGCTGCCGGCAGGACAGCGGGGAGGCTGTCACTCAGAGAGATACTCGGCGAATGCCTTGTCGCATGTGGGGCTCTCGGCGAGGCGCCCATTGACGAGGCATACTATCTCTATCTGCCCGCGGAACGACAGCTTGTTGTCGCTCATGCGGTAGATGTCCTGGTAGAAGACATACTTCACGCCATCCTTCTTTATCCTCAGGCATGAGCGGAAGCTATCCTCCGAGCGCAGCGGTATCTTATACTGTAGCGTCATGCGTGCCACGACAGCGTCCTCTCCGCCCTCATGCATGGCGGCGAAAGACACTCCCTGCTGCTTCAGGAAAAGGTGGCGTGTGTGCTCGGCATAGTGCAGGTAGTTGGCGTTGTTCACTATGCCCTGCAGGTCACACTCATAGTCGCGCACCTGCATTGTTGTCTCAAAATGATATGTCATGCTTGTCTCTTGCTATTCTTGTTGGTAGGGAATGGCTGTGGGGTAGGGCGGGCAAAGGTCAGGTGTTGCATGTCTTCCGTACTTGCTGACCGGAGGACAAGCAATATATTGAAGGGTGGTTCTATAAATTAGCCTTGACAGATTTCGATTCTATTTTTGAGGTTAAAGTGCAGGTGAGAGAGGGAGCAATGCGGGCATTGTGACCGAGCGAACCGACGACAAGCCGAGAGCCATCAAGTTCACTTGAATGGCCGAGGCGCGAAGGAGGAAGACCGCAGGTCAACTTGCACTTTAAGCCAAAAAGAGAGCGAAAGATGGCAAGACGTTATACTCTACTCTGAGAATATATCTACGGTGGTAATTTTTAGAACCACCCAGAAATCATCTTCAGCCTATCATGGCCTCTATGTCGCCTAAGGTCTCTGCCACAGCGATCATGTCATGCCAGTCGCCGCGTATCATGTTCTCTGTCTGGAGGTGGTCGAGGAGGGATATTGTGGTGTCCCAGAATCCGCCTATGTTATAGAGTATGACACGCTTCTTGTGGAATCCTATGGTGTTCGCTCCGGCTTGGGAGAATATCTCGTCGAGTGTCCCGATGCCTCCGGGTAGGGCTATGGCGATGTCTGAGTGGGCGGTCATCAGCTCTTTCCTGTCGGCCAGTCCGTCGCATGGGAAATAGACGTCGATGTGCTCTGAGACACGGTTCGTATGCTCGAGAGCCCTCGGCACCATGCCAATGGTCTGCCCGCCGTTGCCGTGTACGCTGTCGCCGATGCACCCCATGAGTCCTGTGCTGCCGCCTCCCCATACGAGGGTGTGGCCGTCGCGGGCCATCCATTCGCCCAGCTCGCGTGTCGCGGTGTAGTATTCTGCGGCGATATTGTCATTCGCCGAGCAGTAGATAGCTATTTTCATTGTCCGTGGGTTTATCCCTGTCTCTCTGCACGCCTTGTCATAGACAGCAGAGAGGCAGGGCTTATTTCTTCTTCTTGCGTGGCTTGCGGCGTGCCCATCCCTCCTCGCTGAAGTCAGGTATGTCGCCCTTCAGCTCTGTCTGTGCCCTCGACATGAGGTCGCGCCAGTCGTCGGCCGTGAACTCTCCGCGCTGTGTGTTGCGCTGTCTCTGAGGCTTCATGAACGGTCTGCCGTCGTCGCGGCGTTTGTTTCTCCTTACAGGAGCGTCGTATGTTCCCTCCGGCTTGCTGTCGCCCTCGGCGTTACATCTCACCTGTCGCCCGTGGTATGTCGTGCCGTCGAGGGCGGCCATGACGTTCTTCGCGTCACGCTCAGGCACCTCTATGAAGCAGTAGTGGGACATGAGGTCGATATGCCCCACCTCCTGGCGCTGTGCCTGTCCGCCACGTCCACGCCCTGAGACGTGCTGGTTGATGAACTGCATCACCTCCCCGGGATAGAATCCCTCGGCCTTGCCAAGGTTTATGAAGAGCCGCTTGTAGCCCTTCTCTGCACGGTGCTCGGGGCCGCGGTCGCGTCCGTTGCGGTCCTTGCGGCGGCCTTGCTGGTTGTCGCGCGCTCCCTTCTTGGCTGGCTGTGGCTCCTCGATGTCCGGCTCGTCGGCATAGTATTCGAGGAATTTGCCAAACTCCATCATCACTATCTTCTTGATGATATCGTCCTTGTCGAAATACTGGAAGTGGCGCTGTATCTCCTCCATGAACGGGTTGATTGTCTCATCATCTACATCGACCTTTGAGATATGGTCCATGACACGGAACAACTGTTTCTTACATATCTCGGTAGGCGAGGGGAGTGTGCCGTGTGTGAATTTCTTCTGGATAATCTTCTCTACGGCGCGTATCTTGCTTTGCTCACGGCTGTGGATGATGGCTATTGACGAACCCTTCTTCCCCGCGCGGCCAGTGCGCCCGGAGCGGTGGGTGTATGACTCTGTGTCGTCGGGCATACCGTAGTTGATGACATGGGTGAGGTCGTTGACATCAAGTCCGCGTGCGGCGACATCTGTCGCCACGAGGAGCTGCACGGTGTGCTGGCGGAACTTCTGCATCGTCTGGTCGCGCTGGGGCTGGGAGAGGTCGCCGTGGAGCGACTCGGCGTTATATCCGTCGCGTATCAGCTTGTCGGCTATCTCCTGTGTCTCTATCTTCGTGCGGCAGAATATAATGGCATAGATGCGTGGATAATAGTCCACGATGCGCTTCAGGGCGAGGTATTTGTCCTTGGCGTGGACCATATAGTATGTATGGTCAACATTCTCGGCCCCCTCATTCCTCGACCCTACGACAATCTCCTTATAGTCATGGAGGTACTGGCGTGCTATGCGCTCCACCTCTTTTGACATGGTGGCCGAGAAGAGCAGTGTGTGGCGCGATGGCGGCAGCTGGTCGAAGATGTTGTTTATGCTCTCTGAGAATCCCATATTGAGCATCTCGTCGGCCTCGTCGAGCACTATGGTGCTTGCTGTCGAGATATCAGCCACGCCACGCTCTGTAAGATCGACAAGACGGCCTGGTGTGGCGACGATGACGTGTGTGCCTTTCCTCAGCTGGCGTATCTGTGAGTCGATGGGCGCGCCACCATACACGGCGGTGATGCGGAGGCCCTCCATATACTTGCCGAAGTCACGGAGGTCGTCGCTGATTTGCAGGCACAGCTCGCGTGTCGGCGACATGATGACGGCCTGCGTCTCACGGCGTGAGAGGTCGAGAGCCTGTAGCAGGGGCAGTCCGAAGGCCGCTGTCTTGCCCGTGCCTGTCTGTGCCAGGGCTATGATGTCGTGTGGGATGTTGTCTGGGGCGGTGGTGTCGGCTGTGACAGTCGCTGCCTCAGCTGTTCCTGTCGGCGTGTCGTCTGCTGTCTCTGCAGGGGTGCTCGCGTCTTGGGGCGTGGTGTCCAAGGCGGCCTCACGGCTGCTCTTGTCTGCTGACAATGTTGTTAAAAGTTGTGGGATGACGGCTTCCTGCACCGGCATCGGCATGACAAAGCCTAACTCGTCGATAGCTTTGCGTAGGGTGGCGTTAATGCCTAATTCTTCAAAGTTTGCCATTATATTTATGTTATTTTGCTGCAAAGTTACACATTTTCCGTGACTTATACAAGAAAAAGAGGGCATCCCATGTGCTTTCTGGCTAAGTTTGTAGATTGTATCCAATTAGTTTTACCTGACAGGAATCATTTTTATCTTGGGGGCTGTTCCTCTTTTGAGATGTGTCGGTTTATGGCAGTGCCCCTCAGTTCTACCCCATAAAAACAGCAAGACAGGTCGTCAAGCCGCCGGTTAGAGCGTCATGAGGCCTGCCTTGGAGAGACAATTCCTAATCTTTAATCCATTATTTTCTCATTTCAATTTATTCTGCAGATTCTATCGTCAGACAGCAATCGCTGTCCCTGTCAGTGTCGGACAGACGTTGTTTTCGTGGTGTCCACTTACACAACACCCTGTGCCATCATCGCCTTGGCTACCTTCATGAATCCGGCAACGTTAGCGCCCTTCACGTAGTTGACATATCCGTCGGCCTCTGTGCCATACTTGACACAGTCCTCATGGATATTCTCCATGATCCAGAGCAGCTTGGCGTCAACCTCCTCTGCTGTCCATGAGAGACGCTCTGAGTTCTGTGTCATCTCCAGACCTGATACCGATACGCCTCCGGCATTTGATGCCTTGCCGGGAGAGTAGAGTATCTTCGCGTCCTGGAACACCTTGATAGCCTCAGGTGTTGTTGGCATGTTGGCACCCTCAGCCACGGCTATCACGCCGTTAGCGACGAGGGCCTTCGCTGCCTCCTCGTTAAGCTCGTTCTGTGTGGCGCATGGGAGGGCGATGTCAGCCTTCTCGAACCATGGCTTCGCTCCCTCAACATATTTCGCCGTAGGATACTCGTCGATGTACTCTCTGATGCGTCCGCGGTACTCGTTCTTCAGCTGCATGATCCAGTCGAGCTTCTCGCGTGTGATGCCATCAGGGTCGTAGATATATCCGTCAGAGTCAGACATGGTCATCGGTATGCCACCGAGCTGCAGCACTTTCTCTGCCGCATACTGTGCCACATTGCCGGCACCGGAGATGAGCACCTTCTTGCCCTCGATGGTCTCGCCCTTGGTCTTCAGCATGGCACGGAGGAAATACACGGTGCCATAGCCTGTTGCCTCAGGGCGTATGAGAGAGCCTCCGAACTCACGGCCCTTGCCTGTCAGCACGCCAGAGAACTCACGTGTCAGCTTCTTGTACATGCCGAACATGTAGCCCACCTCACGTCCGCCGACACCTATGTCACCAGCCGGAACGTCAGTGTCAGGCCCGATGTGGCGTGTCAGCTCGAGCATGAAAGCCTGGCAGAAACGCATCACCTCAGCGTTCGACTTGCCGCGTGGAGAGAAGTCTGAGCCGCCCTTGCCGCCGCCCATAGGGAGAGTGGTAAGCGAGTTCTTGAATGTCTGCTCGAAAGCGAGGAACTTCAGGATGCCGAGATTTACAGAGCTGTGGAAGCGGATGCCGCCCTTGTACGGGCCGATGGCGTTGTTGTGCTGCACGCGGTAGCCCATGTTTGTCTGTATCTGGCCCTTGTCGTCCATCCATGTGACACGGAACTGATATACACGGTCAGGGATGCAGAGACGCTCTATGAGGTTCACTTTCTCGAATTCAGGATGCTTGTTATATTCCTCCTCGATAGTTCCGAGGACTTCTTCTACTGCCTGATGGTACTCAGGCTCATTAGGGAAGCGACGCTTGAGGTCTGCTAATACTTCTGATGCTTTCATCTTCTATTCTTTTTCTTTTATGTGGTTGTTTTTTCGTTCTTTGTCGTGGCGCATACATCGTGGTTGTGGTATGTTAATACGCTTTGCTGTCTGCGCCCGCTTCTTATGGCTGTAAGTACTTTATCCTGCTGGTAGAGGTGGAGATTGTCCTGCTGTTCGAGAATGCTTATCCTGCTGGTTGTAAGTCCTTATTCTTATTTGGTTGTATCTTTATGCCATGTTAGGTTTGTAGAGGTGTGTTGTGAGGTGTGTTAATAAGGAAAATCCTTAAAACGGTCACAAAGTTATATAAATAATTTTATTTATGCAACAAAATGGCATAATTTTTTAATAATTTCTTGCTTTTTGCTATTCTATGTCGCTCTGAGACGCTCAGTCTTGTGGTTTATGGGGCTTGATACATATAGAAATATAAGCACATTACGTGCCGCCACTGGCATACCTCTCCCGCATGTGGCTAATTATCTATTATTGCAAGAAAATTACCTGAAAGTTATAATGTGGCAATTGAAAAATAGTTAATTTTGCAGACACAAGCCCCGGAACACGAAAAAATCACGCCTTTGTCTGGCGCATGTAATCTGATTTTTTAGTATTTTTGCACACATAATCATGTGCCGTCCTGACGGCTAAGGCCGTGCGGGGTGGCCGCCTAATCACAAAACTTAACCGATGAAAAAGACATTGTTGCTGGTGCTCGCCATCATGTCATGCGTATGCGCCAACGCCCAGAATCTTCAGAAAGGAACCTACGGATACCTCTACTGCCACATGAGTGACAAGGGAGAATGGACAGCCTATGCCATCAGCCGCGACGGACTGAACTATCAGGACATCATAGGCGGCGACTCTATCTTCTCGCCATGGGAGCACGCACGCATAGAGGGCGGCACGCGCGACGCATTCATCACGCGTGCCTATAACGGCAAGGGATATGTCATGGTGACCACCGACATGTGTGTCCGCCGCTCCGGAAAATGGCACAACTATGGCATCGACCTCCTCCGCAGCGACGACCTCCTCAACTGGAAGTCTGTCACATTCGATTTCCGCAAAGGCCCCTCTATCTTCTGCGACCCTGAGTCGCCCGACTGTTATAAGGACTACTCCACCATACGCCGCGTATGGGCTCCGCAGATATTCTGGGACCCCTCATACACCTGGAAAGACGGGACAAAGGGCGGATATATGATTTACTACTCCATGCTCAACACCCCCGAGGAGAAGTATGACCGCATGTACTACTCGTATGCCGACCGCTCTTTCACACGCATAACAAAGCCTCGCCTCCTCTTCGACTGGGGCTATGCCACTATCGATGCCGACATCAACCTCCTCCCCTCAGACGGCCTCTACCACATGCTCATAAAGAAAGAGGGCGGCAAGACCGGCATATTCTCCACTAAGGCGCCGTCGCTGCTCGGCCCGTGGCCAGAGCCTTCAGAGGATGATTATGTCAGCTTTGAGGGCAAGAAGATGTGTGAGGGCTCGTCAGCATTCCAGATTGTGGGAGAGAAGGGATGGCGTGTGGCATACATACAATACTCTGACTCGCCCAAGCACTACCGCATCTGCCAGGCCGACGAGAACCTCCAGAACTTCCATGACCCTGTCGATATAAAGGGTGTCACAGCGCCACAGCACGGCTCGTTCATGCGGCTGACAAAGAAAGAGTATAAGCGCCTTGAGGCATACGACCGCAAGATGCGGGAGCAGAAGGGCAAGAAATGACTTCCCCTGCTGTCCTCATGCCACGCCCCGTCATGCCAGCCTGACGGCGGATGTACAGCAGCTGACATTCATCATCAGCATCCCACGGGCAGCAGACATACCTATACAGCATCTGGCATAACTGACAATAACAATTCTAAAAACACTAACGAGACTATGAAAAATCTACTCACAACACTCCTCATCTCAGCCTCCGCGCTGCCTGTCATGGCACAGGACGCGACGGTGACACTGCGCGCTGACGAGGCGAAACAGATTATCCCACGCGAGATATACGGCCAGTTTGCCGAGCATCTCGGCACATGTATCTATGGCGGACTGTGGGTCGGCAAAGGCTCACAGATACCCAACACCGACGGCTACCGCACCGATGTCCTCAACGCTCTCAAGGAGCTGAAGGTTCCTGTGCTGCGCTGGCCGGGCGGATGCTTCGCCGACGAGTATCATTGGATGGACGGCATAGGCCCTCAGAGCCAGCGCCCGAAGATGCAGAACAACAACTGGGGCGGAACCATCGAGGACAACTCGTTCGGCACACATGAGTTCCTGAACCTCTGCGAGCTTATCGGTGCCGAGCCTTACATCAGCGGCAACGTCGGCTCGGGAACAGTGGAGGAGATGGCAAAGTGGGTGGAATACATGACGTCTGACGGCGACACACCGATGGCCAACCTCCGCCGTAAGAACGGACGCGAGAAATCATGGAACCTCAAATACATCGGCGTGGGCAACGAGAGCTGGGGATGTGGCGGAAACATGCGCCCGGAATACTACTCTGACCTCTACCGCCGCTACTCCACTTACTGCCGCAACTACGACAACCACAAGCTCTTCAAGATTGCCAGTGGTGCCAGCGATTATGACTATGACTGGACAGAGGTGCTCATGGACCGTGTCGGCCACCGCATGGACGGCCTCTCCTTACATTATTATACAGTGAAGGGATGGGGCGGCTCGAAAGGCTCTGCCACAGCCTTCGGCCCAGAGGAGTATTACCAGACACTCGGCAAGAGCCTCCAGATAGAGGATGTCATCAAGCGCCATTGTGCCATCATGGACAGGAAAGACCCCAAGCGCCGCATCGCCCTCATGGTGGATGAGTGGGGGACATGGTGGGACGAGGAGCCTGGCACAATACGCGGCCACCTCTACCAGCAGAACACCATGCGCGACGCCATGGTGGCCGCTCTCACGCTGAACATCTTCCACAAATACACTGACCGTGTGAAGATGGCCAACATCGCACAGATAGTCAACGTGCTCCAGAGCATGATACTCACCGACACCAAGGGCACAGGACACATGGTGCTCACACCGACATACCATGTCTTCAAGATGTATGTGCCTTTCCAGAACGCCACATTCATACCTCTCGACATACAGACATCCACACGTAATGTAAAGGGTGGCAGCATGTTCCAGATGGAGGACGGCTCTGTGCCGTTCGTATCGGCGACAGCCGCCAAGACAGCCTCTGGCACAACAGTGATAGCGATAGCCAACACATCGCTCGACAAGGCACAGCTGGTGGCTGTAAACCTCGGTTCAGTGAAGGCGAAGAGCGTCGGCGGAGAGATACTCACAGCGAAGTCTGTCAGCGAGTATAACGACTTTGACAACCCCGAGCGCATCACACGCAAGCCGTTCGACGGGGCGAAGCTGAAGAAGAACACGCTCGACGTCAAGCTTCCTCCGATGTCTATTGTGACCCTTGAGCTGAAGTGACGCCAAGCCTTCCATGCCCGCCTCGTGCGGCATAACGCCGCGTCAGACAGATATAACCAACCGTATATACATATGATGACAACCGCCCAGCAAGACCTCCACGGGATATCATCCCCGTCATGGTCTCCGCCGGGCGGTTGTCTTTTTGCTATATTAGGCGTGTAAATTTGTTGGCTAAAATGGGGTTACCAGTAAAACCCTGTGTCAGTTACGTATCACAAAAACCATTATAAACCCCTTGAAGAGCATGTGGGGGCAGAGCCCTACACCACCTTCTTTCAGAAGGCTATCATCCTCTTCAAGGCGATAAACATCAATGGCTGTGCAGCTATAGATGTTTATCGCCTTGTGGTTGATGCGAAACCTGAGAGGGTGATGGTGTGGCTGGATGAAAATATCTGAGCTTGCCTCAAGGATTTTCAGACAGCTACATCATCGATGGCTCGAAAGAGACATCTCGCATCAAGCGCAAGGGGTTGATTCCGGTTTTTGTCTTTACAGTTGACACAGGATTTCCCGAGTGCTCCCTAAAATGACTTGATTATTGGTGGGACTTAATAGAATCCACCTGAAGCTTTCTGCCCTACAGCCCGAGGCTTTCCCTACACTATCGGCAGGCTTATGCCGTTTATCTTCTGGTATATGTCGAGGGCGTAGATGTCTGTCATGCCCGAGACATAGTCGATGACGGCGAGGAGACGTGTGCCGAGGTCGGCAGAGTGTATGTCGTATTGTGACGACACGCGGCGCAGGAGCTGTCGCGAGTGGAACCTCTCGGGGTGGACGACAGCCTTCGTCATCTGCTCCATGAGCGTCTCCATTATCTTATATCCCGACAGCTCGATATCGACGACGGGCTTGCTGTTGTATATCCTCTCTCCCGACACCTTCTGACAGCGTCGGTAGGCCGACAGCGACGGCTCGGCGATATGGTCTATAAGCCCTCCGCTGAATGTCCCGGAGAGTATCTCCTCCTCATGCTCTACGAAGACCCTGACGCAGAGGTTCTCAAGCAGTCCGATAGCTCTCGCCCTCATGTATATGACCTTCTCGTTGCTGTCGGTGATGCCCTCGTCGATGATTCTCTGGCGTATGGCGTCCTGTGTCTTCATGTCGAAGAATCCCAGTAGCAGCGCGCTCGTCTCCTCGAACGACAGTATCTTCAGCTTATGCGCGTCCTCGATGTCCATTATCTCGTAGCATATATCGTCGGCAGCCTCTGTCAGATAGACGAGCGGGTGGCGTGCGAACGATAGCCTGTCGTCCGCTATGCGTGGTATTCCCAGCTCCTCAGCTATCCTGACGAATGTCCCGCTGTCGTCATTGAAGAATCCGAATTTCCCTTTCTTTCCTGCCGCACGGCTCTCACAGGGGTATTTGACTATCGAGGCGAGGGTGGAGTATGTCATGACGAAGCCTCCCTCACGGCGGCCGCAGAAGCGGTGGGAGAGGATGCGGAAGGCGTTGGCATTGCCCTCGAAGTGGGTCAGGTCGTTCCACAGGGCATCGCTGACAAGCTCCCTGATGTACTGTCCCCCGCCCTCGGTGAAGAATGTCTGTATGGCCTTCTCGCCTGAGTGGCCGAATGGCGGGTTGCCCATATCGTGGGCGAGACATGCTGTGGAGACGATGGTCCCTATCTCCTGTATGAGCGTGTCGCGCAGTTCCGGCCGCCTCGCTGTCAGCTCTCGCGCCACGTCGTTGCCTAACGACATGCCCACACTGGCCACTTCGAGCGAGTGGGTCAGACGGTTATGCACGAAGATGCTGCCCGGGAGCGGGAACACCTGGGTCTTGTTCTGCATACGGCGGAATGGCGCGGAGAATATCAGGCGGTCATAGTCGCGCTTGAACTCTGAGCGTTCGTCGTGTCGCTCGGTATGGCGTGCCTCCTGTCCGAGACGCTTGGTAGAGATAAGTTGGTTCCAGTTCATCATGCTGCAAAGGTACTAAAATTCTCTAACAAACAAACTTTTTTATAGCAAAATGACGTTTATCTGAATATAAATGAGTATTTTTGCAGGTCATAACAGTATCATTAACACACAACAAAACGTAAAGAAAGCCCCTACCGACCCGCTATGACAGAAGTGAAGATTGTCAACCGTGGCCACCAGCCCCTTCCCGCCTATGCCACGAGCCAGAGTGCCGGCATGGACCTCCGTGCCAATATTGATGCCCCGATAGTGCTCCGTCCGCTTGAGCGCCGCCTCATAAAGACGGGCCTCCACATAGCCCTCCCTGACGGTTACGAGGCACAGGTGAGGCCCCGCTCGGGCCTTGCGCTGAAGCATGGCATAACAGTCTTGAACACCCCCGGCACCATCGATGCCGACTATAGGGGCGAGATAGGTGTCGTGCTTGTCAATCTTGGCAGTGAGGACTTCACCATAAACGATGGCGAGCGCATAGCACAGATGGTCATCTCACGCTATGAGAAGGTAGAGCTGAGGCTCGTCGAGGAACTTGACGAGACACAGCGCGGAGAGGGAGGATACGGACACACAGGCGTCAGATAACGCCGTGTGGCACCGCCGTATGCAGACAGAACGACAACAGATGACACAAAAACGACAACACGATATACACCCCTTCACGACGCTCACCGCTGTCCTCAGGCCAGTGGCCGGGCGTCTTTTGGCTATAATGATGGTGGCCGCCGCGCTCGTGGTGGCTCTCCCCTCACGTGCCGACGACACTCTCACGGTAGATACCACGACCGTCGAGGCACGCTACCAGTACCACTTCCTCAAGGCTGTCGCCAAGCTGACGGCGGGGAAGACAGACACGGCGCGCGTCATGCTTGAGCGTTGTCGTGACATCATGCCTGAGGCGGCGGAGACTTATTTCTATCTCGCCAAGTGTTACAGCGAGGAGAGCGACGACTCCATGCGTGTCGCCATGATAGAGCGGGCGGCAGCCCTCCAGCCCGACAATGTGACCTATAAGGAGGCTCTCCTGCCCATACGTCTCGACAAAAACGACATAGCGGCCGCTGCAGACATAGCCGAGGACATCGTCAGCTCGTCGCCCGAGCGCACCGACATGCTCCAGCTGCTTCTCTCCATCTACCAGTATCAGAAAGACAACGGGCGTTCTCTCCAGACACTCGACCGCATCGCTGTGCAGGAGGGCGACAACGAGCGCATCGCGATGGCCAAGGTACAGATATACAATGCTATGGGCGACGACCGTCATGCCCGTAAGGCTCTCGACGCCCTTGTCGCCAACCACCCTCTCGACCTTGACTACCGCATCATGCGCGGCAACTGGCTTCTCGGCAAGGGGAAGAAGCGCGAGGCTCTCGCCGACTACCGTGCCGTGCTGAAAGAAGAGCCGGACAACGAGAACGCCATGCTCTCCATGATGGACTATTACCGTGCCGAGGGCCTCGACTCTCTTGCCGACAACGAGCGTGAGCGTCTCCTCGTGAGCCCCAAGACAAGCCTCGACACGAAGGTGTTCCTCCTGAAACAGTTTATCCGCGCCAGCGAGCAGGCCACGACAGATTCCACACGGGTCTTGCAACTCTTCGACCGTGTCTTGCAGCAGCCCCAGCCTGACACGACGATAAAGGAGATACTCCTCGCCTATATGGAGCAGAAGAACATGCCGCGCGACACGGTAAAGACCGTCCTCGTGAGCATCCTCGACGACAGTCCGGAGAATGTACAGGCGCGAACGGCGCTCATTCTCATGGCGAACGACAAGAAAGACTACGCCGAGATGATACGCCTCGCGAAGCCCGCCCTACAGTATAACCCTGACGAATGGGCCTTCTCATACTTCCTCGCCACGGCATATTACATGAACGGGCAGGAGAAAGAGTGTGTCGAGGTGCTCGAGAAGGCTTCAGACAATGTTGACGAGGAGAAGGACAAGCAGCTCGCCATACAGATGTATGGCCTCCTTGGCGATGTCCTCCACTCTGTCGGACGCTTCTCTGACTCGTACAAGGCATACGAGAATTGTCTCCGCCTTGACGCTGATAACAACACCGTCCTCAACAATTACGCCTACTATCTCTCAGAGGACAGGGGCGACCTTGACCGTGCCGCCAGCATGAGTCTGAAGACCATCAAGAGTGAGCCGAACAACGCCACGTTCCTCGACACATACGCATGGATACTCTATCTCCAAGGCCGGTATGAGGAGGCGAGGATATACATCGACATGGCAGTGAAGAATCTCAATCCCGACGAGGACAACACCGTCGTCATCGGCCATCAGAAATCAATCTACCAGACGCTGGGAGAGCCTCTCCCCGAAAAGGCTGAGGGCAAGGAGTAAGCCACTCTCTTCCACTCCCGTCCGCCACAGGAAACATGAACTATACCACCCCGAAACGACAAGATGACAATAAACAGAACCATTATCGCCATAGCCGCGGCAGCATTGCTGACAGCCTGTGGCTCACACAAGAAAGTCGCGGAGCAGGCTCCCGTCCAGCTGCCCGCCACAGAGACATCCTCCGGCCAGACTGCCTCAAAGCCACAGACCGGCCAGACACCACGCCCTGACGGCCCTGTGCAGTTCGTCTCTGACCTTGACCTCACCGTCGGCCTTAACAGCGACACCTACCATCTCGGAGGCAAGATAAGCATGAGGCGGGGCGATGTCATGCGCCTTAACCTCACGTTCATGGGATTCATAGAGGTGGGCATAATAGAGTTTACGCCCGATGACATACTCATAGTCAACCGTATGGCCAAGGAATATACCCGCCTCAGATATGACGAGATGGACGCCCTGCGCCGCAACAACATCACCTTCGCCAGCATCGAGACCATGGCATGGGACAAATTCTATGCCGCCGACGGCAAGAAGAAAAGCGACACCGCGATGGACAAGGCCATCGAGGACCTCATCAACTCAAATATGCGTAATGGCAAGCGCGTCACCGTGAAGATAGAGATAGGCAAGCCTGACACTAACCGCGACTTCGCCTCACGCACCACAGTGAAGTCGTCATACAAGGAGGTTCCGGCCCAGCTGCTCATGGCGAAGCTCATGAGTTTCGCCGGGAAATGACGCCTCCACCACACTCCCTGACTATCCATAAGAACAAGACCGAATATAACCAATGCGCAGAATACTCACCATCCTCCTCGTCGCGCTGATAGCTGCCGCCCTCCCTGCCCAGACACGCAAGACCACGCAGAAGAAGCCCGTGGCCACGAAGACAACGGGCAAGACAACGGCAAGGAAGAAGACTACGACGAAGAAAAAGACCACCAAGGCCACCAAGAAGTCCACACAGCCCACCAACGCCTCCATAAAAGGCCTGCAGAAGCAGAGGGCCGACATACGCCGTAAGATACAGGCACAGGAGGCACAGCTGAGAAGAAACAAGGCCGATGTGACAAAACGCCTCAAGGACCTCATGCTCATCACCGGCGACATAGAGACCCACCGCCGCTCCATTGACAGCATAAACCGTGACATAAAGGGCATTCAGGGCAATATAGACATCCTTGAGAGCCAGCTCTCAACACTCGACCTGCAGCTGAAACAGCGCCGCCAGCGGTATGTCAAGGCCATGCGCTACATGAACCGCCACAACACCATACAGGACCAGCTCATGTTCATATTCTCCGCGTCGTCGCTGAAACAGATGTACCGCCGCGCACGTTTCCTGCGTGAGTATGCCGCCTATCAGAAGGCACAGGGTGAGCAGGTGAAGCAGAAGCAGATACAGATAGCCGAGAAGCAGGAGCAGCTGAAGGCTGTCAAGGGCGAGAAGAACAACCTCCTTCACAAGGGACAGCGCGAGCACGCCGCCCTACAGACAAAACAGGCCGAGCAGCAGCAGATGGTCACAAAGCTGCAGAAGCAGCAGAAGACGATACAGCTTGTCATCGACGAGCAGAAGAAAAAGGACGCCGCACTCAACCAGAAGATTGAGGAGGAGATAGCCCGTGAGGTGGAACGCATAAGACAAAGGGCTGAGGCCGAGGCGAAGAGAAAGGCCGAGGCAGCAGAGGCCGCACGAAAGAAAGCCGCCGAGGAACTGGCACGTAAGAAGGCCGAGGCACAGCGCAGGGCTGAGGAGAACGCCCGACGTGTGGCTGAGGCGAAGGCCGCCGAGGAGAAAGCGAAGGCTGAGGCCGCCGCAGCTCTCGCCGCGAAACGTGACAAGGCGGCGAAGGAACGTGCCGAGCAGCGGGCCCGTGAGGCTGAGGCTGAGCGCATAGCAGCTGAGCGGAAGGCCGCCGAGGACAAGCGGAGAGCTGACCGTGACCTTGAGAGGACGAAGAAGGCGACAGAGGAGAACGTCGGCATGTCGGCCAACGACCGTATGCTCTCTGGTGGGTTCGAGCAGAACAAGGGGCGTCTCCCGATGCCTATCACAGGCAGCTACAGGATTGTCTCCCATTACGGCCAATACACCGTGGAGGGGCTTCCTAACATCCATCTCGACAATAAGGGCATCAACATCCTTGGCTCGTCGGGTTGTGCGGCGCGCGCAATATACGACGGAGAGGTGAGCGCGGTGTATGGCTACAGCGGAAAATGGTTTGTCATGGTGCGCCATGGACAGTACATATCTGTCTATTGTAACCTCTCCAGCGCCTCTGTCGCTCGTGGCCAGAAGGTATCCACGCGCCAGCGTCTTGGCACTGTCGGCAGCGACAACATCCTCCAGTTCCAGCTCAGACGTGGCACAGCGAAGCTGAATCCCGAGGCGTGGCTAAGCCGGTAATTTATGCTGCGAGCTGCGGTAAGTCCACAGCCCCGGAGGGGCGCGACTGTCAGTACTGACACCAAGCTGTATGCCGCGAGCTGTAATAAGTCCACAGCCCCGGAGGGGCGCGACTGTCAGAAACCCCACCTGAAAACGAAGACACGATAGTGTCTGAGTGATAAGGTGGGGTATAGTAAACCAGAGATGATCAAGCCCCGAGGGGGCGACACACGTCCACTTATACAGCTTACGAATCGTAACCGTTACCAATGGGCGTGCAAGAGGCACTGTCTTGCGCCCTCAGACAATACCAATGACGCCCTCATTCAGCACCTCTTCCCCTTTTGCCGATAACGCAACAAAACCGTAACAAAACCGCCCCCATTCCGCTACAAACTGTAAGCCTGCCGCCGTCCTTGCCCCGTCTTTCTTCTTTTCTCTCCCTCTTTTCTTCTTTTCCCTCCCTCTTTCCTCCTTTCCCCTCTCTCGCTTCCCTGCTTTCTCCTCCCTCCTTCCCCCCTTTCCCCTCCTCGCTTCCCTCCTTTCTCCCTCCCTCCTTCCCTTCTTTCCCCTCTCTCCTTCCCCTCTCTCCCTTCCTCACGGCCACTGTTCCGCGCGGTTTTGCCGCGCGCCTTCCCCCTCCAGTCCCCTCCGTGGCTCCCGCCCTCTCCGCCCTTCCATACCAAAAAACGGCCCGGAAACCGCCATTTCATCGGTTTCCGGGCCGTAGTTCTTGTTGTCGTGTCGAGGGGCTGCCGTCAGTCATGTCCAGCCCCGCTGTCTGTCATTCTCTCCTTTCAGACAGGGCCTTTAGTATATAAACACCCGTATATCCTTCGCGCTGTGAGGCGCACCCTGCTCTGCCCTTGGCAGATACTCGATAGCTGTCACTGTCTGCTCCTTGCCCATGTCGATGACGACGAGGTGGGGCAGTGCTGCGCTGTTCTCTGTCTGCCAGTAGGTCGATTCCTGAAGGTCGAACATCTTGTCGAGGGTGCTGTTGCCGCGCTCGCTGTCAGCGTAGCGTGCCACCCATGCGTTCCTGTCTATCCTCACGTTCTTCGCGTCCCTCGCGTATATCTCCGCTATCGCTGTCGGCAGCTTGCCGTCGTGGTTCGACCTCACCTCTATGGCTATGTATCTTCCCTTCGCTGCTGCTGGCAGATCTATCTTCTGCCATCCGTTTCCGTCCTTCAGTGTCGATGAAATGGCCGGTTTTGCAGAGTTCAGGTCAGGACGGTCGCCAGGGTTGTTATGCTTGTTCGTCTTCTCAAGGTTCAGCTTGTCTATCTCCGGCTTGTCCTGGCAGAAAGCTGTCGCCTCGCCCTTCGGGCCTACCACATCGAGCACGACAACCTCGTTCCTGCCCTTCTTAAGCCAGCATCCCGGCACATAGAGCGTCTGCTGAGGGCCTATGCTCCAGAATCGTCCTATGGCGTGGCCGTTGACATACACCTGGCCTTTCTGGAACGCCTCTGTGTTTATGAATGTGTCGCCGGTGCGGCTGAGGTTGAAATATCCACGGTAGTAGCCCGCCTTCGACTCTAGCACATTCTTCCCACAGCCCTTTTTGAGAGCCCCGACGGCTGTCCCGTAGTCGTCAGGTATTGTCGTGTTTGTCCACTGTCGTGGGGTCCACACGCCACGGTCAGAGGCTATCGAGACATCGCCGATGATGCCCTTGTAATCCTTTATGGCGCGGCCGAAGTTGATGCGTCCCATGCCCTCTACGACGATATCGAGGCGGGTACCCTCGCTGATGTCAGGCAGAGCCACCGTACGCTCGTTCCTCACGCGGTCTATCGTCCCCACACGCTTGCCGTCGAGATAAACAATGGCATAGTCATGCACCTCGGCTGTCAGCGTCACTCCGCCGTGTATGGCCGGCAGTGTCGTGGTGTAGAGCATCGTGCCCCATCCCATGTCCATGTCCTCAAATGTCAGCGGCGTGTCGCTCATGGCCATCGTGTCAGAGCCGACAAGCAGCGGCATGAACTCTGTCAGGCTGAACTGTGGCACGCTGATGGTCTTCGCCGCCACGCCGGGGACGGCCGGCAGCTTGCGGTCAGAGTATTTCTGGAGAGTCTTCCTCAGCAGCCAGTACTTCTCTGTCGCATGGCCATACTCGTTTATGGGAGCGTCATAGTCGTATGAAGTCACGTCGGGCTGGTAGCCGGGAGAGTTTGCCCCGGCCCAGTGGCCGAACGATGTGCCGCCGTGGGTCATATAGAGCGAGAAGCTGATGCCCTTCGACAGCATCTCGTCGATGCCCTCAACCATCGCCTCGGCGGGGCGTGTCTCGTGGCGCGCCCCCCACTTGTCGAACCATCCGCTCCAGAACTCTGAGCACATCTTCGGGGCGTCGGGGCGCAGCTCGCCCAAGCGGCGGAACTGCTCGTCGATGTTCGCGCCGGTGCCGAAGTTCATGGTCCACACGAGATCGTCCAGTCCGTTGCGGGTGAAGTTTGAGGCCCAGTCACACTGGAAGAGCGTCATCTCCTTGCCCCACGACGCTCTCAGCATGTCGCGTATGGCCGACACGTAAGGCTTGTCCTCACCGTACGAGCCGTACTCATTCTCCACCTGTACCATTATTATAGGGCCGCCGTGCTGTATGGAGAGAGGCGCGAGCTGCTCGGCCACCTTCTCCTCGAACACCTTGACACGCTCCATGAAGAAAGGATCCTGCTCTCTCAGCCTGATGTCCTTCTTCTTCAGCAGCCACCATGGCAGCCCCCCCATCTCCCATTCGGCACAAACGTACGGCCCGGGGCGCACGATGACATACATCCCGTGCTTCTGGGCGAGGCGGCAGAAAGCGGCCACGTCGTTGTTCTCTGTGAAGTCAAACGCTCCCTGCTGCGGCTCATGGATGTTCCAGAAGACATAGATGCAGAGTGTGTTCATGCCGAGAGCCTTGCACATCTTGATGCGGTGCTCCCAGTAGGGGCGCGGAATGCGCGGATAATGTACCTCGGCCGCCTTCACCGTGAAAGGCTTGCCGTTCAGGAGGAAAGTCTTCTTCCCTGCCGTGAATGTCCCGCCCGTCGTGGCCGCTGAGGCGCACAGAGGGAAGAGAAGTGTCAGCAGGAGTGCTAACAGTGTTGTCCTTGTCTGTTTCATAGGTCTATGTTCGGTTTTGGTGATTGTATCTATTGTGTCGTCGTCTGTCCTTTCCCGTCCTCCGCCCAATGTCCGCTGTGGCGTTGTGGTGTGGCGTGAGGGGTTGTCCTGTTACAAAACGAAAATGGACAGACACTGTATCCTGCCTGTCCATTCACCTTAAAAAGTAATACCTATCGAAGAGTTTCTGAGTATGCAAAGATTTAATGCATGTTGATACTATATATTAAACTAACTAACCTTTCTCTGTCTTTCTCGCCAGGAGGCTGTGCCTCATGGGTGGCGTTTGCGCCCTCCTCGCTTTCACAAGTGCAAAATTAAGCAATATAATTTCTACCCACTATAATTTTCCGATATATAGTTATAAAAAATCGTTCATATTGTCTCCAATTCCGTTTTTCCAGGTCCTTTTCCCGTCTCTTTTAGGCCTGCTTGCGGTATATTATCCCATTTTTATAAACAAATACCTTTTTGTTATACATCGTGTCGGTCAAATGGGATAATTTTGCAGCGTCAACCGTCCGTCCGGATTTTCCTCCGTCCGCCTGGATCCTCCGGGCTATCCGGGTCATCCAGAACCTCCGGTCCTTCCGGTTCTTCCGGTCTCTCCGGCTCCTCCGGGCCATCCGGCCCATCTATATAAACATCCTCGACTCTTACCTCTTTATAACTATATACGTTTATGCTTAAGAAAATACTTACCCTCACAGCCCTCGTTGTCTCTCTGACAGCGGCGGCACAACGCCCCTCGGCCGATGATATCGTCCAGACAGGAGGCCTATTCCCCGACACCGACGGCAAGCATATCAACGCCCACGGCGGGGGCATCATGCAGTATAAAGGCACATACTACTGGTTTGGCGAGCACAAGTCAGAGAACACAAGCTCGGCTCTCGTAGGCATAACATGCTACTCGTCGAAAGACCTCAAGCGATGGCGCAACCGTGGCGTCGCACTCGCCGTCAGCGACGAGAAGGGCAGCGAGATAGAGCGCGGATGTATCATGGAGCGCCCGAAAGTCATCTACAACCCCAAGACAAAGAAGTTCGTCATGTGGTTCCACCTCGAGCTGAAAGACCTTGGCTATCGTGCCGCACGCGCCGCCGTAGCCATCAGCGACCGCCCCGAGGGGCCATACCGCTTCCTGCGCTCTGGCCGTGTGAACGCCTACAAATGGCCTGCTGAATTCTCTGAGAGCGACATAAAGCGTGCCGAGAGCCTCGACGAGAAGCAGGTCGGAGACTGGTGGACACCGTCATGGCGACAGGCCATAAAGGAAGGACTCTTCCTGAAGCGCGACCTCAGGGGAGGACAGATGTCGAGAGACATGACCCTCTATGTCGATGACGACGGCAAGGCATACCAGATATTCTCGTCAGAAGAGAACCTCACGCTGCATATCGCCGAGCTGAACGACGACTTCACATGGCACACAGGGCGCTACACGCGCGTCGCACCCGGAGGGCAGAACGAGGCTCCAGCCATATTCAAGCACAACGGCACATACTGGATGATAACATCGGGATGCACGGGATGGGACCCCAACGAGGCACGCATGTTCTCCGCCTCGACAATCTTCGGCCCGTGGACACAACACCCTTCGCCATGCGTAGGGCCCAACGCGAAGACCACTTTCGGCGGACAGAGCACATACGTACTTACCATGCCCGACGGCAGACATATCTTCATGGCCGACATCTGGCGGCCGAAACATCCTATCGACGCACGCTATATCTGGCTCCCCATTGACTTCGGTCAAGACGGAAAGCCTGTCATCAGATGGCCGGAAAACATAAATAACTAACGAGAAATAACGTTTTGTGATATTCAAATACCGCATCGTTATATATCAAGAAGCTCTTTGTGCGTAATTTTGCAAGCGGAAATTCCAAACAATAAAGATAATGCTTAACTAATAACTAAAAACCATTATGGAAATGAATCAACGAAAGTTCATGGTGTCAACACGACGCCTGGCCATGATGTTCGTTATGGCCATCGGTTCTTCCCTCATGGCTTTGTCTGCGGCAGCAGAGAACTCCGTTCAGGCAGTTCAGCAGCAAGGCGATGTAAAGGGTACCGTTACCGACTCGAATGGTGAGACAATCATCGGAGCGACGGTGAGAGTCTTAGGAACACAGAATGCCGCCATCACTGACATCGATGGCAACTTCAGCGTGAGAGCTACCCCAGGACAGACTCTCGAGATATCCTATATAGGATGCAAGACTGTACGTGTGGCGGCATCAAACCAGCCTCTAAAGATTGTCCTTGAGGATGAATCAAAGACCCTCAATGAGGTCGTTGTAGTAGGTTACGGTACAATGCGCAAGAAAGACCTTACCGGCTCTGTAGTGCAGATTAACCCTAACAAGATTGCCGACCAGAACCCTGGCTCTGTTCAGGACGTGCTGCGTGGAACACCAGGTCTGCAGATTGGTGCTGACTTCTCTGCCAAAGGAAGTGACGCCTCTATACAGTTACGTGGTAAGAACTCTCTCGGTACTTCTGCCGGCCCTATGATCGTGCTCGACGGTATGCCTTTCTATGGAGAGCTCTCAGAGATTAACCCCGATGATATCGGACAGATTGACGTCCTGAAAGACGCTTCCTCTGCCGCCATCTATGGTGCAAAGGCTGCCGCTGGTGTAATCATCATCACTACTAAGAAAGGTAAGACAGGCAAGCCGGTCATCAACGTCAGCGCCAACCTGTCAGCAAGAAACAAATCGGCTTACCGCGACTATTTCAGCGCAAGCGACTATGTGCGCTACCTCTCTGATTGGAACAAGATGAGCTATACTTATGGTCAGGGCGAGAATGGACTCTATGGATATTATAACGCAAAGAACAAGGAAGGACAAGTGCTCTATCCACAGGGATACTTCGACGACCCTTCTGGCATGAGCAGCAGCGACCAGGGCTTATGGGCAACAAATATTGGCGCCAGCGGCGTCGGTCTTGCTGAGGGCGAGAGCATCATGGGGCTCTACGCCCGCCGTCTCGGTATGACAAACTCACAGAATGTTTATGACAACTTCCTTGCAGGCAAAACCGTTGACTGGGACGATGAGACATTCCGCACAGGTTTCAACCAGGACTACAATGCCAGCATATCTGGAGCTACAGACAATGTAAACTATTATATGTCATTAGGCTACGTTAATAATCAGGGCGCGGTACAGGGCAATGAGTATAATGCTTTCCGTGCCAACATGAAGATTAACGCAAAGGTTACTAACTGGCTCGAGATAGGAGCCAATGTAAACTTCCAGGACCGTTCAGATGGTGACATACAGGTCAGCCTCGGCAGCAATTATTGGGACAATAACATGCTTCGCAACTCTCCTTACGCCTCCCTCTATGCAAAGGACGGTGGCTATGAGCAGTACCCGATGACCAGCCTTCCTACCAACGGCGGATATAACTACTATTTCGACCGCCAGTACTACGACCTTGAGAAGGGTTACACCACATTGAACACCATATTCAATGCAAAGGTGACACTGCCTTTCAACGTCACATACTCGTTCAACATCGCTCCACGCTACCAGTGGTTCTACGACCGCTACTTCATGTCGGCCGACCTGCCTAATGCATCAGCTTCAAGCCGTGGCGTGAACCGTGGATGGTCAAAGAATTTTGATTACAACCTCAACAACACCATCGCTTGGGACCAGACATTCAACAAGCTTCATCACGTGACCCTCACTCTCGTTCAGGAGGCTGAGGAACACCGCACATGGTCTGATAATATCTACGCACGAAACATACTGCCTTCAGACGCTCTCGGATTCCACTATACACAGGGTGCAAACAAAGAGCAGAGCTCGTTTAACACCAATGACTCACACTCAACAGGTGTCTCTTATCTCGGCCGTGCATTCTACAGCTTCAACGACACTTACATGTTCACCGGTACATTCCGCCGCGACGGTTACTCTGGATTCGGCAGCAACAGCAAGTGGGGTAACTTCGGTTCTGTTGGTCTCGGCTGGATATTCACCAACGAGAAGTTCATGGAGAGCACACAGGATTGGTTTGACATGGGTAAGCTCCGCGTGTCTTACGGTGTCAACGGTAACCGCGACTTCGGCGATGTGTATAAAACACTCGCAAACCTCGGGCTCGGTGGCACATCGATGGTTTACTACCAGAACGGCTCGCTCGTGATGAATCCTCTCTATATGGACCGCCTTGCCGCTCCAAACCTGAAGTGGGAGAAGACCACATCATACAACGTGGGTCTTGACTTCGCTTTCTTCGGTAACCGCCTCACCGGTAGCTTCGACTACTACTTCAAGAAGACCACCGATATGATCATGTCACAGCGTCTGCCAAGCTTCTCAGGCTTCAGCTCCATCCTTGCCAATCTCGGTGAGGTTCACAACAGCGGTTTCGAGCTCTCGCTCAACTCTACAAACATCCAGACAAAGGACTTCAAATGGACAACAGCCGCCGGCATCTCTCTGAACAAGAACAAGATTATCCACATCTACTATGACTACGACGAGAACGGAGTAGAAAGGGACGACAGCTCAAACGGATGGTTCATCGGTAAGGCAGCAAACGAAATCTGGTATTATGAGACTGATGGCGTATGGCAGAATACTCCTGAGGATATCAAGCAGGCTGCTCTCGTAGGACAGAAACCTGGCGACCCTAAGGTGGTTAACCGCTACACCGAGGACGACCAGATTCTTTCTGACGGTACACGTGTGCCAGTATATAACGACAAGGACAAGACTTTCCTCGGTCCACAGACTCCTCCAATCTACTGGAACATGCGCAACGACTTTGAGTGGAAGGATTTCACATTCGCATTCTCGCTCTACTCATACATGGGACACAAGAGCCTCTCTGGCAACTGGCTTAATCAGGACAACGGCGGTTCGCAGGTTACAAACTGCTTCAACATGCCTGACAAGAAATACTGGACACCTGACAACCCAACCAACGACTACTGCCGTCTTGACGCCAAAGGTCCTAACACAGGTCTCGCTGGTGGTGTAAGCAAGCTCTACAACCGCAGCTTCCTCCGTCTCGACAATATCTCTGTTGGCTATACTCTGCCGCGCGAGATGACACGTAAGTTCATGGTTGACAGAATCCACCTTACACTCAGCTGCAACAATGTCTTCACCATCTCAGGCTGGGAGTATGGTGACCCGGAGACAGGCGGATTTGCCACACGTACATTTAACTTCGGCGTGAACGTAACACTCTAATCATAAAAAAGAAGAAAACAGTTATGAAAAATATACTTGATATAATGAAAGGCTGCATGGTTGCCGCTACTTCGGCAGCCCTCTTGACAGGCTGCTCTGACAGTTTCCTTGATCAAGACCCCTTGTCTTTCTATAACCCAGACAACACCTATACCACCGAGAGTGGCTTGCAGTCTGCGCTTGCCATGTGCGACCTCGGCCTGAAGGAAATGCTGATGGACGGCAATGGCAACTGCTTGCCTATGGCATCCCTTTACTTCATGACAGATATAGGTCTGTATGCAAAGACTGATGCCGGTGGTGGTATCATGGACGACTTCGCTAACAAGCTGACTCCTACATCTGGCATGGCTGATGGTGGCGACAGCAACGCTATGATGCGTTTCTGGAACCGTGGTTGGACAAGCGTCAAGTTCGCCAACACCATCCTCTCTTATGTTGACGATGTGAAGAGCCTTGACGAGAAGACACGCGATGCATACAAAGGCCGCGCTTATTTCCACCGTGCCTATGCTTACTATCATCAAGTGCTCCTGTTCGGTGATATTCCATTGGTGACAAAAATCATCGATTCTCCAAAGCAGGACTATAAGTCATGCAGCAAGGAGGCCATCTTCCAGATGCTCGTCCACGACCTTGAGTTTGCTGTGCAGCATGTCCCATCACAGAAGGATATGCCATACATCGGCACTGTAAACCAGGAGGCTTGTATGCAGCTGCTCATAAAGTGCTATCTCGTCACTGGAGAGTATAAGAAGGCAGAGGATATGGCTACTGACCTTATCAACAACCACGGTCTGCGGCTTATGACAGAGCCTTTCGGCACTAACGTTCCTTCTGGCAATCCAGACACGTGGACAGTAACACGCAACGTTCTCTGGGATCTGCATCGTGGCATTAACATAACAAGCGCAGACAACAAGGAGACCATCATGCCTATCCTTAACTTCGACAGCCAGAGCTTTATCGGATATCCCCAGATGCGCGCTATGTGTGTACACTGGTCAAACGGCGATATTATCGCTCCTGATGGTGTAGGCTCACCAGCATACAACTTCGCACGCTATGCAGGAGAATATAGGAAAGATTTGGACTGGCTCCGCGTGTTAGGACGTGGCATTGGTTGCTTCCGCACATCTTATCACTATAACCAGACCATCTGGAACTATGATGGAGAGGTTGACGAGCAGGATTTGCGTCACAGCCGTGCAATGGGCAACTGGGTTGAGATGACTGATATAAAGTACAACAGACCTACTACAAAGTATCAGGGTGAGCATATGAGACTCTATGCTGATGAGGACTATATAAACGATAAGGGCGAGAAGATTGTGTCCAAGGGACAGCTGCTCTGTGTGGATACCATCCGCAGCTGGTATCCTATCCCTCTCTATAAGGTCTATATACTCGACCAGGCTGCTGAGGAGAATATGTGGGCTAACCAGTTCAATGGTGCTACAAAGGGCAGCAGCTGCTCCAATGGCAATATGTATCTCTTCCGTCTTGCTGAGACTTATCTCCTCCGTGCTGAGGCTAAGTTCTATCAGGGCAATGCTGCTGGTGCTGCTGAAGACGTGAACGTCGTTCGCCGTCGCGCTAACGCAAAGAAGATGTACACAACGGTAACTATCGGTGACATCGCCGACGAGCGTGCACGTGAGCTTTACCTTGAGGAGTGGCGCCAGCCTGAGCTGACACGCATCTCTTGGTGTCTCGCCAAGAGCGGCCGTCCTGACGAGTGGGGCGAGACATACGACATCAACACATGGGACAAGCAGGAAGGCACAGACCTCAATGGGGGCAGCTACTGGTTCAAGCGTTGCACACGTTATAGCCTCTTCAACCATGGCCCTATTGTGTCAAAGAATACTTTGAACTATCAGGTGAACAAGCATAACCTCTTCTGGCCAATCCCTAACAGCGCCATCACTGTAAACATCGGCGCCAAACTGCGTCAGAACTTCGGTTATGACGGTTATGATGACAGTATCGAAATGTGGACAAACTGGGAGGATGCTGTAGCCGACGAGAATTAAAGTGTAATCTGTTTTAAAATGAAAGGTCGTAGCAATATGTTCATAATCTGCATAAAGCAGAAGGTCTTTTGCTACGACCTTCCAATTATAATGAGGATAGAACCTATATGCATAATTCAAAGCCATGAAACGTATAACATTATTTCTCTTTGTTCTTGCAGCTGTCATCTCGCCAGTGTCGGCAAAGAAGAAGGCAGCAGTAAAGCAGACTGACCGCCAGTACTGGTGTCAGCTTGCCTACCGAATGTCACAGCCAGTGCTTGAGAACATGGCTAAGGGCGAGCTGCAGAAGAACATGCAGACAGAGTTCTCACCATCCTTTGACAACCGTAACCGTAAGGTGCTCTATATGGAATGCTTCGGCCGCCTCATGGCCGGCATAGCCCCATGGGTGGCACTGCCCGACGACGGCACTGCCGAGGGAAAGCAGCGAGCACAGCTTCGTGAGTGGGCACTCGCAAGCTATAAGAACGCCGTCGATCCTGACAGCCCCGACTATCTCTGCTGGGGCATAGGCGGACAGAACCTCGTCGATGCAGCCTATATAGCCGAGAGCTTCCTCCGTGCGTACGATGAGCTGTGGATGCCGCTCGACGATGTGACCAAACAGCGATACATAAAGGAGTTCCAGGGCTTGCGCAAGATAGACCCTCCTTATACCAACTGGCTCCTCTTCTCATCGACAATAGAGAGCTTCCTCGCCAAGGCCGGAGCACAGTATGACGAGTATCGTGTCAACAGCACATGCCGCAAGATGGAAGAGTGGTATGCCGGCGACGGATGGTATGCCGACGGCCCATACTTCACATTCGACTATTATTCGAGCTATGTCTTCCATGCCATGTACCTGGAGACACTCCAGGCGATGATTGACGCTAAGGCCAACACACGCCTCGACTATAAGAAATACTACGACCGCGCACTGGCCCGAGCACAGAAATTCGCCATCATTCTCGAGCGTTTCGTGTCGCCTGAGGGCACATTCCCTGTCTTCGGACGTAGCGTCCCCTACCGTATGGCGGCGCTCCAGCCCCTCGCTCTCATGGCATGGTATGGCCAGCTGCCTGCCGACCTTACCTACGGACAGACACGCAACGCCCTCACACGTGTCATGCACCGTATGTTCGACCATCAGCAGAACTTCAATGAGGGAGGCTATCTGACTATCGGATTCTGTGGCTCACAGCCTAATGTCGCCGACTGGTACACCAACAACGGCTCGCTCTATATGACCACACTCTGCTTCATGCCTCTCGGCCTGCCAGAGACACACGAGTTCTGGACAGCACCCGCCGAGCCTATCACACAGGAGAAGGCATGGGGAGGAAAGCCTTTCCCAAAGGATCATCTCTGGCGTGACAATATCACGACAAAGGATAAATGGTAAGACAGCTTAATATTTTGTGTGGATGAAAAGCGGGCTATAAGCACAAGAGCGCATAGCCAAGTGTAACGCCTTGGGTATTATGAAGATTGGAAAATACGCCTTGTGAAGGCAGAAGCGTAATCGCTCCAGAATGTATTCACGCTTCTGCCTCTGTATGGCGTGCAGCGCCCTTAATACATTGACCACAGGGTGTCGCTCCGCTTACCCTGGGCTATGCGCTTTTGGGCTTGCAGCCCGCTTTCCTACCGTGCAGTCTGAAAGTAATACACTAAGAATCAATATGAACAAGAAAATCTTAACCCTTCTCCTCGCCATCTTCGCCCTCTGCCCACAGCTATGGGCAGAGACAAAGGCCGATGTCGAGCAGAAGATACGTCTCGCCAATAACTACTGGCAGAAGAACAACTCGCCCGAGAGCTCCGCTTTCTGGAACTGGGCGGCATACCATACAGGCAATATGGAGGTATATAAGCTCTTGCGTGACGATGCCATGCTACAGTATTCAATACGCTGGGCAGAGCATAACAAATGGAAGGGCGCCACAGAGCCTGACCGCCGCAAATGGCGTTACAAGAACTATGGCGAGGGACAAGACTATGTCCTTTTCGGCGACTGGCAGATATGTTTCCAGACTTACATCGACCTTTACTGGCTCAAGCCCGAGGCGAGGAAGATAGCCAGGGCGAAAGAGGTGATGCGCTATGAGGCTTATTCAAAACAGCATGACTACTGGTGGTGGGCCGATGCGCTCTATATGGTGATGCCGGTCATGACGAAGATGTATAAGCTGACCAATGACCGCCGCTATCTCGACAAGCTCTATGAGAACCTCCTCTACTGTGACAGCATAATGCTCGACAACGAGACAGGCCTCTACTACCGCGACGGGAAATATGTCTATCCGAAGCATAAGTCGGCCAATGGCAAGAAAGACTTCTGGGCGAGAGGCGACGGATGGGTGCTCGCCGGCCTCGCTAAGGTATTGCAGGACATGCCAAAGAACTACCGCCACCGTGAGTTCTTCGTGCGTAAATACCAGCGTCTTGCTGAGGCTGTGGCACGCATACAGCAGCCTGACGGCTATTGGACACGCAGCATGATGGACCCCGAGCATGCTCCAGGCCCTGAGACAAGCGGCACGGCGTTCTTCACTTACGGCATGGCATGGGGCATCAACAATGGCTATCTGCTGTCTGAGCAGTTCCGTCCTGTAGTGGATAAGGCATGGAGGTATCTCTCGACAGTTGCCCTCCAGGCTGACGGACGTGTGGGCTATGTGCAGCCAATAGGCGAGCGTGCCATACCGGGACAGCAGGTCGATGCCCGCTCACAGGCTGACTTCGGCGTAGGAGCCTTCCTCCTCGCCGCCTGCGAGTACTACCGCCTGCTCGACAAGGAGTGACAGGCAGCCCCTCTGTCACTACCGGACACGAACCATAAATACCTGCATAAACTATTATATAACCTATTGAAGAAAGGGTGTATCTCGACAGCCTCAAACGGCTTTCAAGATACACCCTTTTGTTTAGGTGGGAAATAATGCTTGTATTCTCCTTATCCCACGACCGTCAGGTCATGTGCCTGTTGGCGGCGTGGCGTGTATGTCTTGTGGCTCAGTCGTCTATCCTCAGTCTTCCCTGCGCCATCGTTATGAGGTCAGGGATGTCATAATACATGAGTGCAGAGGGTATGACATTCTGCATCATATCGTGCTGCATGGGGTTCTGTATGTATGTCCTCCATGTCTTGAGGGTCTTCGTGAGGCGTGTGGCCGAGATTCTCTTGTCGAGCACGGCGGTGTGCATGACGACGACAGCGTTATCTCCATCGGCCGTTATCTCCACCGTGCGGCCTTTCAGACGCTCGTCGGCGGAGCAGAAGTTGAGTACTGACAGAAGGTCTCTGACACGCTGCCCCATCATCGGGCGGCCTGTATGCAGGGCTGTCACGGCTGTGCGGAACTGCGTGTTCCAGTATTTCGACAGGTTATACTCGAATATATCAGCTGTCTCGCCATATCCCCTGAGGTCGGCATAAACCTCTATCGTGCCGTCAGACGTTGCGTCGCGGCGGTCTCTCTCCATGAGCAGCGAGCCCTTGCCCTTGTCTGAGAGATGGATGCGTATCTTAGACTCTGGCGTGCTGACCGATGGCGCACGGACGATAACCGGCACAGGATATTCCCCCTCACAGTCTATCTGGTAGCGGTATTCCTCAGCGTCACGCAGTGTCGTGTGGCCTGTCTGTGTGGCCTTCCATGCTTTCTCTTTGCCGTCAATGCCTAAAAGCTCCCTTATCTTACGCTGCACTGTCGCCTCGTCTTGTGAGCAGAACCGCGCCCTCATAGGCTCCAGACGCTCCATCTCGGCCTCACACTCAGCCATTGTGCTCAGAGCGTCGCCGTACTCCAGATTCACCTGTCCTCTCTCCGTACACAGCATCTCCTGCCTTCCGCCACGCCAGTATTTGTATGGCTTCACATCGCCTGTGGCATCGCCGGCGAGAGCCTTGCGGAAGAATCTAACCATGCACTTCTGGCTCTCTTTAGGTATGGCGTGGCCGTCATCATAGTAGAACTGCTCCACATTCTCCGGCTTGCCGAGAGCTGTGTAACATGCTTTCAGCTCATCATAGCCCTGTAGTGCGCCCCAGTGGTCAACAAAGTCAAACCGTCCGTCGAGTATGAGGAACGGCCGTGGGGCATTCATCATCGCCATATCGGCTATCTCTATCTGCTCCTGTCCCTCGTATGCCATCCACTGGCATCCGTCGCTTGGCCCCTGTGTCTCCAGTGTCCTCTCACGCGAGGAGAAGAACAGTCCGACACATGTTGCCTTGACCCTGCTGTCCAGTGCGGCGAGATAAGCCGCCTGTGTCCCTCCGCCAGAGAATCCGTAACAGCCTATCCTCTCCTTGTCGATGTCCTTTCTCGACATGAGATAGTCTATGGCGCGGCTGTTGTCGTAATACTCCTGTGTCGCCAGACTGGAGCCGAGGAGGAGGTAGGCCGGTGCCAGGAGGGTGTGCTCTGTTGTCACTCCGCGTGTCAGATTCTTACCCTCCTTGTCTATTGTCTGCTGTCTCTCGCCCTGCGATATGGGGTCAACCACCATGACGGCGATGCCGTTCACGGCCATCTGCTCTGCCGCTCCCGAGCCTGTCCCCTTGCCGTCAAGTCCGTGTCCGCACATCTCCACGCACGCTGGCAGACGCCCCGCGGCGTCATCAGGCAGATAGAGATGGGCTGTCACATACCGCCCCGGCGCGCTCTTAAAGACAATCTTCTCTACTTTGAAGCCCTCGCCCCGGACGGTCCCTACTATCCTTCCGCCGGTGTCTCCTCTCGTCGGTGTCGTTCCGGTTATGGCCATGAAGCGTTCTCTCTTTGTGTCGATATACTTCTGCATGGCCTTCTTTGACGAGACAGCCTGGCTGAGTTGCTGCTTGCGCTCGTGGCCTTGGCGGTGGACATCAAGCATCTCATAGTTGAACAGCGATGTGGCTGTCTTGAACTTCAAGGCTCTGTATGGGTCTTGTGCGTGTGCCGACAACGTTGTGAGAGCGATGGCGGCTGATATGATAACAATGGTTTTTCTCATGGTCGTATGGTGTGTGTATGGATGATGCTGATGGGGATGGGGTGGGGGAGGCAGTGTGTGGCGTGATGCTATCGCTGCCTGTGTGGATATCTCCCGCTGCCTTTCCTGCCTACAGCTTAACAACAATGTCGAGCACGCCTTGTCCTGCTGTGAATTTAAGCAGACGGTGTACCTCGTCGTATGTCCACCCGTCGATGAACCGTCCGCCCACGTATATCTCCTTAGGCTTCTTGTCGAGATAGGCCATGACGGTGAAGTAGTGGGCTGTGGGCTTATACTTTCCCTCGGGAGCGTTGATGCGTAGTGTCCATTCCTTCTCCTTCAGCTCGCTGACAAACTCGGTCGTGGCATAGACACCCTGCTGGTAATCGGTCGTCGTGCCGTCGTCCTCATACATCTTGTAAGATGACTTTGCCGACGGATAGATGAGCAGTTGCATGTTCGTCCCCGGCTTCTCGCCTATATACTGCATAGGCTCCTGCATCGGGATGATAGCCCCACGGCGTATGAATATCGGCATGATGTCTATCGGAGTGAGGAACGATTTGTGCTGTCGGCCGCTGATACGCTCTCCCGTCCAATAGTCAACCCATTCGCCTCCGGGGAAATATACCGGCCGTGACAGCGCGCCCTTCACCGTCACGGGGCACACCATGATGTCGCGTCCGAACATGTATTGGTCTGATATGCTGTATGTCGCCATGTCCTTGATGTTGTCATACAGCATCGGGGCCATTATAGGGCGGCTTGTGCGGTACATATCCCATGCGCTCGTGTATATATACGGCAGCAGGGCATATCTCAGCGAATCATACTTGATGAATATCTCTTTCGCCTCGTCGCCGTATGTCCATGGCGCGTGGTAACGGGGGTGGTCCATGCCGAAGAGTATGGCGACGGGCGAGAACATCCCCATCTGACACCATCTTATATAAAGGTCAGTGTCGTGTGGCGAGTACTGTTCGAAACCTCCCATGCAGTGGCTCCAGTAGCCCACTCCTGACAGTCCCATGTTCAGTCCGGCCCTTATGACCGGCTCAAACCACTGCCATTCAGAGCCCCAGTCGCCTGCCCATATGAACGGGTAGCGCTGTATGCCGGCCCATCCCTCTCTCGTATGGTCGAACCCCCTCTGTCCGTTAGCCTGTGCGAAATGCTCGTACGGAGCCTTGGCGTATGCTATCGGGAAGAGGTTATGCTCTGCCTTCTGGGCTATGGTGGCATCGGGATAGTTGAGTGCGCCGCCAACATCGGTCTTGAAGAATCTCACTCCGAGCCGTGTGACGAGGCTCGCCGCGTTCTCCCACCACCATTCGACAGCCTTCTTGTCGAAGAAGTTGATGATGGCGTTCGTCCTGCCGTCGTCTATGGTATGGCCCTTCTTCTGTGCCTTTGTCAGCAGCGTGTTATACTTCCCGTCATCGACAAGCGAGCGTATATGCAGCCCGAACATCGCCACGTGGTTCTCGTAAGCGTGACTGATCATCGCCTTCGGGTCGCGGAACTGGTCCTGGAACTCGAATGTGCAGCCGCCGTTGCCGAGCTTCGCGAAGTGTCTCCATGTCGAGTCGAGCCACATCATGTCGAACGGTATGCGCTCTTCTCTCAGGCGGTCTATGAGGTTCTTGACATACGTGTCGTTAGCCTTGCTCTCGTGGTGCCATGTCCCTCCGCTGTACGACCCTATGTGCAGACCGTATGCGGCGCGTGGCATCATCGGGGCCACACCTGTCAACTGCTGGTAGCTGTGTATGATGTCCTCTGGCTGTGGGCCGTAGATGAAGTAATAGTCGTTGTCGCCTCCGGGTGCGGAGAAGGCGTAAGTGTCGCCCTCTGTCCATCCCATGTCCCAGTCGTTAGGCACGGCTGTGTGGAAGAAGAGGCCGTAGCCCTTGTTGCTGAGCATGAATGGGACAGGGCAGTAGTTTGCCCTCAGTATGTCCTTTCCGCCCACGGCGGGCTTCGCTCCGCGTCCCAGTTCGACGTTCAGGTGTATGCGCTGGCCGCGCTGGTCCATGCGTTCCATGCGCTCTCCGAGTCCGAAGAAATGCTCGTCACATCCCATCCTGACCTTATTATATATGCTGTCCGTGTATCCCGCCGCCAGCTCTTTGTAGAGTGTGGTGCCGTCGGTGGTCGCTACCTCTATGCGCCATGGGTTCTCCTCGACATGTATCTTCAGCCTCTGGGTGGATATTGTCGTCTCGCTGACGGTATAATCCACTCTTGGGAAGTCATAGCTGACCACCATCCACGGCTCGTTGCCGGGCATGGTCTCCCCTGTGACTTTCGTCACGCGGAACATTGTCTCTGAGCACATCTCTATGCGCAGAGTGGCGTCTGCTGTCTTGTATGTGATGCTGTTGCCGTCAGTCTGCTGTGCCTGACAGCTTATTGTCCCTACTATAAGGGCAATGGCTGTAATGACGAGGTTTCTCATAGTCTGATGCATGTTATGTCGGTTAGTGTTTTCGGCTTAGGTATATAGTGGTGGTGTTGGCTCCTTGTTGCTGAGGCGCAGCCTACCTCCTGCAAAGGTAATAATAATTTCGTTATCTGTGTAAAAATGCTTGTAGTTTTCTTCGATTATTTTCTTTTGTGACTCTCCTGTGGCTTGTCTCAAGCCTCTTATTATATCAAGCGACATCAAGCCCCTGAGGTGCGGCACACGTATATGTGGAAATCTGTCCATCATATATCAAAACTTTATTGGCGTGTGTCGCCTCTTCGAGGCTTGATATCTATAGCTATATATACCCCACCTTTCGCTATGTCATCGGCTTCGCCTCTTCCATAGCTCCAGGTGGGGTTTCTAACGGTCGCGCCTCTTCGAGGCTGTGGGTACATCTGCTGTAGAGCTTGTCATGGAGTCCTGTCCTTTACAGGCTTGTCTCTCCGAGGTTTTATGTGCGTGTGTCATGGCGATGGCTCGTCCCATACGTCTCCCGCCGTTACAGTCTCCGCATCATCCTCACGTCTTTATTGTACTTCCGGTCAACAGCGATGATGAGCAGAGACTGTGTGGTGTATGACATCTTGCGGCCTGTCTTCTGGCGGTAGGTGAAGACAATCTCGCCCTCCTCCTCAGTGAGAGATATGGGGTAGAAGTGTGTGGGGGTATATGACTTGTCTGCGCTCACGACGATGGCATATTGCTTGTCGAAGTCGATCCATGCCGGCTCCGGGCCCATTGTGGCTGCAACGCCTATCAGTTTGTCAAACTTCTCCTTGCTGTCTATCTTCCCGAAGGGCTTGAAGGGGGCGTTGTTACGCACGAAATAGTTGGTGCATACGGTGTATGGCACATTCTTCGCCGTGTCCGTCGCCATCATTGTCGAGCATGATGTCAGCAGGCATATCATGGCCACGACAGCCGCGAGGGCTATCCGGCGCATGTTCATGCCGTGCGCGTTCTTCCTCTGTGTGTTGCCGGCCTGGGTCTCCAGCGCGGGCTTGTGGTGAGCGTTCTTGGTCATATTTCTGTTATTGTTGTGTTGTTGTGTGTGGCGTAGGGCGTTGTGTCAGCCCTATGGAGCTTACTTTATCCGTCCGCTCATCTCTATGCTTGTGGCCTCTCCTGTCACGCCCTTGTTGTGCATAGACAGCGGAATCTCCAGCGATTTCGGCCCGGAGAATGATGTCCACTTCAGTTTCAGCGTCACGTTGTCCCTGCCCTCATACAGCTTGTTGAGGTTGAAGGCTATTAGTCCGTCGGCCATCACGCCTTTCGTGTCGCCCTGTGCGTCGTGGTGTATGACGAGAGTCTCCTCGCTGCCCTCCTCTGTCCCATAGACGAGATTGACGATGTGCGGGCCATGTCCCAGTCCCCACAGTGTGCGTATGCGCAGTGTGAGGAATCCGTCCTCGGCCACAGTCACCCAGTCTCTTACTATCTCTATCGGGTCGTTGCCGTATGTGAGGTTGTCGTCGTCGGTTGTCATGACAGGGTATTTCGTGCGTATGCTGTCAATCCAGTTGATGCGCACATTGCGGTAGCTGCCGTTCGTGCCTGCCTCCTCGACATAGTTGACGAGGGCCCTCACCTCCTTGTCTCCGAATGGCGATGCCTTCATGTTTGTCGGCACGAGTGTTGTCTTGTCGTCGAGCTGCATGGTGAACGCGTCGTCGCCCTGGGGATATACTGTCACGAGGGCTGTCGGGAGATAAGCCGGGTAGCAGTCGTCGTCATCGTCACATGATACCATGGCGAACGATGTCACCATCATCATCATGGACAGAAAATAGATGTTCAGTTTCTTCATTTCCGTTTCCTTTCGTTTTTATACCATGACGTGCATGGTAGTGTTTTACTTTGTCTTTTTGTTTTGGATGTGTTGTCAGCAAGCGTTTCCTATGGCCATTCAGTATGCTTGTACATCCTTATAATCATCCTTCCCCCAAGAATATTGCATCAGAGAGCCGTTTGTTTACAAAAAATAACAGTTTTGGGATAGGCGCGTGACTAAAGTTGCAAATATGATGAGTAGCACGCGCTGAAAGCGCAGAAGCCCATAGCCCAGGGCAAGCGTAGCGACACCCTGGGTGAAAATGGAAAATGAGCAATGCGCGCTGTAAGCGCAAAAGCGTTACATGCCACAATTGCTTTCTACGCTTTTGCGCTTACAGCGCGACAATTACCCACACAAACAATAGTCCCAGGGTGTCATTCCGCTACGCTCCATTTGCCCTGGGCTGTGCTCTTCTGCGCTTTCAGCGCGTGCTG
>JBJEAW010000146.1:0-9500 GCA_051869435.1 Prevotella sp.
CAAGCACAAGGGGTTGATTTCGGTTTTTGTCTTTCCAGCTGACACGGGATTTCCCTAGTGCCCCAGTTTATCTGGAGAATTATGGACAGAAAAGCATAGTGGCACGGTCGATAAATCCAGGCATCAGCATGATAAACGTTAGCAATAAGACGAGCCACAAAACAGCATGGAGCATGATGTAATACTTGTTCTTAGCCCTTTCTGGTGACAGGATGTGTCGGGAGATATCGGCCAAGCCTCCGAAAAACACACAGCCACACAAGAAACGAAAACACTCAAACGGCATAAAGGAATAATTGAATATGGTTAGGAAATAATAGCTTGCCCAGCATTGGGGGGAGATGCAGCTTAGCAATTACAAAATTAATAGTATTATTCCATAAAGCAGCCATTATCCGATTACACATTTTACACGATGAGTAACTGAGGGATATCGCAATCCATTGAATACTTGATACATACATCAAATACTACAGATTTTACACATCACGCTGACGTCTGTGATGAGAGTAACATTTTGTCTCTTCATTTGCATATATAGGGCTGAGACACAGGCCGTGGACAAGCATCATCCCGATGGACACCAAGGGGGAGAAAGATTGCTCCCAACACCGAAGTCTTTACGTAGAGCATATATTGGAGAAGCAGCCATATACCAACGCGGCATATAAGGCAGACGCACACACAATGTCAGAAAGACCGCCCATCATCGTGTGGGGGAATCATGACATCATGTGTGCGTCTGCCGTATATGCCGCGTATTTTCTTCGCGTTATCGCTCAGGCGGGTTCTGCCAATGTGCGCTATCAGTCCACGCCGCCTTATGCCCGTGGCCACGCTTACAGAGCCTCGTCGTCAGGCTTCTGTGGTTTCACGGCCTTACGTGGCAGGTGGCGTTTCCGTCTGAGCCATTCGGCCTTACGCCTCTCGTAGTCCTCGTAGTGTCTCTCAAGAAAGTTGTCGGCCATGGCTGATTGTCTATTTGTTGAAGCTGCTGTATATCACATACATCGTTATCTCGCCCTCCTCTGAGCCCTCGCCGCCCAGGAGACGTGTGCTCGACAGCGACATGTCGTGGGAGAGGCTGCTGAGGATCGCGCTGCTGTTGTATGTGGTGTAAGTGGCGTTGACGGGTATTATGGCCACCTTGTTCCAGTCTGGATTCTGCGTCTTCCACACTTCTCTCTCTGCCTCGTTCTCGGGCATAGAGTCGTAGATGTGCTTTATGAGCTGGCCGACATTGCCGAATGTGTATGAGTTGTCCGACGATGAGTAGGTCGCTACGAAGCTTGTGCGGTAGTTGGCCACCTCTTTATTCTCGAAGAATTCCTTTATCTTGTCTTTCTGTATGAGCAGCACCGTTGTCGGTTTCGGGAATGAGTATCTGCTCTCAACCTTGTCGTTGATACATCTGAGGACAATCTTCGCCGAGTTGACCGAGTCATTCCCATGTCCTCTGAAGACCTCCTCTACAGGCAGTGTCAGCTCTGTGAAAAGCCCGGCGGGAGATTTGACATACGTGCATGAGGGGTCGCTGGTGAGCTGGTCGAGCCTGTCGTTGTCGGCCACGATGCGTGTCACCTGCCTCATCTCCTCTGTTCCGGCGAAGGAGTTGTATGACGAGTGGTCGATGCTGTCGTGCAATGTGTAATAGACATTCATCTGCGACGAGCGTATATAGGCCATCGCCCCGACACCGTTCTCCATCTTCACATAGAATCCGGGGCACACGTTATGGGTGAAGGTGTATGAGTTGCGGAAGTCAGAGGGGTTGTCATAATACCGCTTCATGATATACGAGCCGTAGTTGTCATACACGTTCCCGTCCTTGTCCTTATACTGCTGGTTGAGGCTGAAGAGGATGTTGTTGGTGTAGCTGTCTGAGTATCTGACCGAGTCTTTTATATTCGTATTGACGAGCGAGAACACCTTGCTCGACGTTATCCTGCCCTCTCCTACCCTTATCATGCCGTTGGCCTCAGGGTCGAACGATGTGTAATAGTTGACACCCTCCTCCATCGGCCTGGCCATCTCATAGACTGTGGCCTTCATTGTCGCCAGCGAGTCGCCGTAGTATGAGTTGAAGAAGAGCCTGAGGTCGCAAGAGTCGGCCACGACACCGTGTGCCAGGTTCTCCTTGTCAGGGAAGGCGTAGTCTTCCGCCACATGGAACTGTGTGGCGAAATTGCTCTTTATATAGGCTCCGGTCTCGGGGTCTTTGACTATCCCGACATATCCTGTCGCGCTGCGTGCGAGGACAGAGTCGGCCTTCATCGAGCGTGATGTTATCCTGAAGGTGTTGTCTGAGACGTTGATGATGTCCTCGGTGTTTGTCAGCGAGGAGCCTATTGTGTCTGTCGTATCGTCGCACGCCGTGAGGAGTGCGACAGCTGAGAGTAGAATATATAATGTTCTTTTCATCGTCTTAACGTGTAGCCCACAGGCATCCACACAGCCGCATAGCCGTCTGGTGGATGCTGAGGGATGATGTGTCAAAGATGTCTTTGGGACGGGGGTGTCTGCTGTCTCTTAGAGAGACTCGTAGAACTCACGGTATTTCCCGACGAAGTCCTCGCCAGGATATGACAGCACGGCCTTGCCCTTCTCCTTGGCATAAGCCATTATCTCAGGGTTGTATCCCTCTGTCATCTCTATGATACCGTCAGAGTAATCCACGGCGAGACGCTCCATATCGGCCATGGTGAAGGTGTCGTCATAAGCGGCGAGCGTCTCCCGGTTGATATCCTTGTATGCTATGCTGTCCTTAACGTTATCGCCCATGACGCCGTCCATGTCGCGGCTGTAGAGTGATGTCACGATCTTTGCGTCGCTGAAGCATGGCTCGTCGTTGTATGCCTGGCGTATGTATAGAGGTATGATGCCGGCCATCCATCCCTGGCAGTGTATGACATCGGGAGTCCATCTGAGCTTCTTCACTGTCTCAAGAACACCACGGGCATAGAATACGGCACGCTCGGCGTTATCGTCGAAGAGCACACCCTCGGCGTCACGCTCTATGGCACGGCGTGTGAAATAGTCATCATTGTCGATAAAGTATATCTGCACTCTCGACACCGGTATCGAGGCCACCTTGATGATGAGGGGGTGGTCTGTGCCGTTGATGATGATGTTCATGCCCGACAGGCGTATAACCTCATGCAGCTGTCCGCGGCGCTCGTTTATACAGCCCCACTTAGGCATGAATGTGCGTATCTCGCATCCTGATGACTGCACCTTCTCAGGCACAATCTTACCCATTCTCGAGAGTTCTGTCTCCGGAACGTAAGGTAGTGTCTCTGTGTTAATAAAAAGTACTTTTTTAACCTGCATACTGTCTTTGATATATATAATCGACTGCAAAATTACAAAAATTATCCCATGTGTTGAAGTTTAGGGACGCTGATTTAGAATAAATTATCATTTTCTGACGGTTTTTATTGCCAGAAAGACAATTATCGGCATCACCTAATGTATTTTTTGCCAAGGTTCTGCTATCATGGCTTGCATGGACAGAATGCGTTTTTAGGATTCTGAGACATACCGCACGGACAATCACGGCCGCACGGGAAGGAGCGCATGGACATGCCTATGGACACAGAGAAACGCCATGGCGATTTCGTGATAGGGACACTGTCGGGGCAGCATACTTCTGATGTGTCATTGGCACGAGACTGCTGTCCGAGATTGCCATCCGGCCAAGGCTGGTTCTACTATCTCATACGAGGCGTCTCCTCTCATAACCCACCCACACCGTCACTGACCATCTGCGCCCCCACAAGGAAATATATCACACATTCAGCCACAAGAGGGGGCAATGATACTTTCATGACACAGGACACCGCATCACAGGGCGGATAAGGACAAACGGAAGGGTGACAACACGGATTTCGGGGCATTTCTTTAACAAACGGCTATATCTCTGTTTATCAACGTGTTGACAGACGCGATACCACAAGAGCCGATGCTCTGAGCAGAAAAGTGAGCACGTATTATGCACAAAAGATACTGAATGATGGCGAATTTTATACTGAATGACACCATGAGAGGCATTGGATGACGGCGTGACAGGTATTGGACGAGGAGGCATGGGCGGCCGGAACAGAATGGAGAACAATCATTTTGCTGTTCACGAAGCCCAAAACAGGGCGAAACCTTGCCTGACAACCATACTAAATGATAGTATCGGACGTATAGACGGGCGGTTTCATCTACAAAACACCACCTTAGCACGTTATGCGTGATAGTATATGCCACGTAACGCTCTTGCACAATATTACCACCTCCTGTCCGCACAGCCTCAACCGCAAATGGCATGGGGAAGAGCGGACAGCGGCACACGAGCTGTAAGCCAGCCAACCATCCCCGTCACCCCGCGACGGCGGCTCACGCCTCTCCCGGACTGACATCCGGGCTATGGCGAAGCCACCAAACGGCTCAAAGAGAAGGGGCGAAAACGAGAAAAGCCAATAAAAAAGCATGTTTCTTTGGTTTTATAAAAAAATTTTCATACCTTTGCATCGTTATCGCATAAGCCGCCTGACGGCGCCCACGCCACGCACGTATCCCAAAGCGAGGGCGGCAGAAGACACATCCGGGAGGGGCACCATGCCCTATAACGGATAAAATGACGTATGATTATGGAATATCAGAAGACAGAAATCGAGGGAGTATATATCATACAGCCCAAGGTGTTCAAGGACAACAGGGGCTATTTCATGGAGACGTTCCGCCAGACAGACTTTGACGCTGGCATAGGGCGTCACGTGGAGTTCGTGCAGGACAACGAGTCGAAATCGACACGCGGCGTGCTCCGTGGCCTGCACTACCAGACAGGCGACACCTCACAGGCAAAGCTTGTGAGAGTAATAAAGGGCTGTGTCGTGGATGTCGCGGTAGATATACGCCGCGGCTCGAAGACATTCGGCAAGTATGTCATGGTTGAGCTGAGCGAGGAGAACAAAACCCAGTTTTTCATACCACGAGGCTTCGCCCACGGATTCCTCGTGCTCTCTGACGAGGCGATCTTCACATATAAGGTCGATAACGCCTACTCGCCCCAGACAGAGGCCAGCATACGATATGACGACCCTGACATAGCCATAGAATGGCCTATGGACATGGCTGAGGTGGTGACAAGCGAGAAGGACATGAACGCACGATGGCTGAGAGACGCAGAGACTTTCTGACCCACGTCACTCCCTACACACACTCCCCCCGACAACAAAAGGACAGCCATCATGGCATAAAAGGCCACAGAGCCGTCATCACGGGGAACAGTGTGAGAGAGAAGCCGGACTGTATGCAAAGACCGGTATAAGAAGAAACCAACGCAACACTAAAAACAATGAATATCACAAGAATCTTCACCCTGATATTGACATCGGCAGCACTGCTGGCATCATGCAAGGATGCCGGCAAGAGCGACGTGAAAGAGGAGGAGGACGAGGCAGCCAAGGAGATGCTGCAGGGGACATGGATCGGTGAGGATGACTGTGTCGCCATGATTGTCAAGGGCGACACGATATTCTATAACGACTCGACGATGGCCCCTGTGGCGTTTGCCATAATACACGACTCGCTCGTGCTGAGAGGCAGCACAGAGACACGCTACGCCATAGAGAAGCAGACACAGCACATCTTCCGATTCCGCAACCACGACGGGGACATCGTGAGGATGGTAAAGAGCGACAACCCCACCGACGCCAGCGCCATACAGCGGCAGCCGCAGCTGAACCAGCGACAGCTGATAAAGCGGGACACCGTAGCCATAGAGGACGGACACAAATACCACGTGTATATCCAGGTGAACCCCTCGACATACAAGGTGTATAGAAGCAAACTGAACGACGACGGCGTGCAGGTGGACAACATTTACTATGACAACATCATCAATGTCTGCATATATGACGGCGGCAACCGTCTTTTCTCGCGCGACATACGCAAACAGGACTTCAGCCGTTATGTGCCTAAGGGCTATCTCTCACAGTCTGTACTGTCGGACATAAGCGTTGAGGACATCAGCGCAAAAGGCATAAAGATGAACGCCATCATTTGTGTCCCAGACTCACCGACATCATACATCGTGGCGATGACTGTGACACCTGGCGGCAGACTGAGCATGAAGATAGAATGACACTGGCTGTCGCGCACACGCCACCACCCACCACCCTGCCGGAAATATCAGCCCGAGCATGGCAAACAACAACCCAAAGAACAGACGACAATGAGAACCATAAAGCCACAACACACGATACTCTTCCTGACGGCTGTCATAGCCGCCTGCCTCGTCACACTGCCCGCCAACGCGCAGAAAAGGCAGAGGCAGAAAGCCCAGCCGAAGGTGGTGAAGCAGGAGGAGGACATGACAGAATGGACAGAGAACCCCATCTGCCGCACGATGATAATTGACAGCCTCGTTGTCGATGTGGACAATATCATTCCGTCAATACCTCTGCCACACTATGCCGGCCACTTCTTTAAGGACAAGAAGAGCGGCATGACGATATACGAGAATGAGTTTGGCGACCACCGCCTTTTTGCCGTGGCCGACACCAGCGGATACAAGCGGCTCTACCATACCATACTCCTCGGCGACGAATGGAGCGAGGCTGAGGAGGTCGTCGTCAACGGCACATGCTACGACATACAGAACCCCTACCCTATGCCCGACGGCCAGACACTGTATTTCGCGGCACGCAACGCAGAGGACAACGAGGGCCGATGCCTCTCGCTATACACCACGACATACGACCCGGAGACTAACACATACCTCGCCCCACAGCGTATGCCATACCCCTTCAACTCTGACAGCGACGAACTCTACTATATCGACGATGACAGCGACTCGCTCGCATGGCTCGCCACAACACGCCGGCAGGAAGAGGGGAAAGCGTGCATATATGTCATGCGCACGGTGCAGCCATGGGAGTTCTATGATGCCGAGACAACTGACCCCCACATGCTAAAACGCCTCGCGACAATAGCCTCGATAGCCGACACATGGACATCACAGACAAGGAAAGACGACGCCGTGAGGACACTGGAGATGCTCAGTGAGATGCGCCACAGGAAGCAGAGACTTGACGGGAGGATACACTTCGTCGTCAACGACAGCAAGACCTATACTCAGACGAGCCAGTTCTCATGCGAGGAGAGCCGAAGCCTCTTCGGCGAATACATGGCCAAGAAAGAGAAGACAGAGGCCACCGAGCGACAGCTCGAGGCATACAGAAGGCTATACCACAACTCGTCGGCCGAGAACCGACAGCGCATAGCGGAGACTATAACTGAGGCCGAGACATCCCTCAGAGAAGCCTATGCCGAGACAAAGGCCATAGAGCAGAGGATAAGACTGATAGAGGCGGGAGAGTGACCTATGCCTCACATCCTCGCATTGAGAACAGCCCCATAGCCAAAAGGCGGGGGAGCAATCATGACACAATCTAAAACCGGAAGAACCATGGAAAAGAGATATTTCCCAGAATCAGAACTGATAATAAACAATGATGGCAGCTGTTTCCACCTCCATCTGACACCCGACCACCTTGCCGACAAGGTGATCCTCGTGGGCGACCCAGGGCGTGTCGCTACCGTTGCCGCCCATTTTGACAGCATAGAGCATGAGGTCTCCAGCCGCGAGTTCCATACCATAACAGGCACATACAAAGGCAAACGCATCACAGTACAATCGACAGGAATAGGCTGTGACAACATTGACATCGTCATGAACGAGCTTGACGCCCTCGCCAATATCGACTTCAACACCCGCACAGAGAAAGATGTCCACCGCACACTGACACTTGTCCGTGTCGGCACATGCGGCGGCCTGCAGCCAGAGACACCGCTCGGCACATTCATCGCCTCTGTCAAGAGCATTGGCTTCGACGGCCTCCTGAACTACTATGCCGCACGCGACAGCGTCTGCGACCTCGACCTTGAGGAGGCTTTCAGGCGGCACATGGACTGGTCGGCAAAGAAAGGCGCGCCATACGTGGCCACAGCATGCCCGGAGCTGATTGACCGCATCGCCGCGGCAGACATGGTGAGGGGAATAACCATAGCCTGCGGAGGATTCTACGGCCCACAGGGACGACAGCTCAGACTCGCCATACAAGACCCTCAGCAGAACGAGAAGGTGGAGAGCTTCCGTTACACCACACCTGACCCCAAGGAGCTGAAGATATGCAACTTCGAGATGGAATCGTCGGCTCTGGCAGGCATGGCCGCCATGCTGGGACATAAGGCCATGACATGCTGCATGGTCGTTGCCAACCGCTACCAGAAGAAGATGGACACTGAATACAAGAACACCATAGACCATCTGATAACACTCGTGCTCGACCGCATCTGAGCCTTCCACACCCTGCACGACACATCCATTATAGCGGACAGCGGCCAAGACAGGCAGTCTGGGGCGGGGGCAGGAATCGGAAGGCGACATCACCAAGCCAACAACAATACACAGAATGATAAAGAATCTGATATTCGATTTCGGACGAGTGCTCGTCGATTACGACTTCTTCCACATCATCGACACCATGTTCACAGACAAGGAGGCAGAGAAGGAGTTCTGCTCCATCTTCGTCACAAACACCTTCATCGACCGCTGTGACAGGGAGGACATCCCGTTCATCGACATCATACGCGAGACACAAGCCCAGTTTCCACAGTTCAAGACAGAGCTGCAGGCGTTCTACGACCGCTATGCTGAGTTTGTCACTGGCGAGGTGCCACACATGGCTGAGCTGCTGGCCGAGCTGAAAGGGAAAGGCTATAAGCTTTATGGACTCTCTAACTGGTGTAGCAAGGTATATGACATCATACCCCGATACAGCATCTTCAGCCTCCTTGACGGATATGTCGTGTCGTCTGATGTCCATCTGATAAAGCCAGACACCGCCATCTACCACTGCCTGTGCGGGAAGTACGGGTTGAAGCCTGAGGAGTGTCTCTTCGCCGACGACAAGATGCCTAACATCATAGGTGCGAGACATGCGGGAATGGAGGCGGTGCTGTTCACCGACGCCCACCGTTATGCCCAATACCTTAGGGAGAACCTCAACATAAGCCTTAGCATATAGGCAGACAGAGCGGGCAGACAATAACAAGCCCATAACACTATAACGACAGCGGCAGACGATAACAGACAGGAAAGCCTGTTATCGTCTGCCGCTTCATATATTGTCAGCAGGAAAAGGTGGGAGGGCATGATGCATGAGTGGCAAGAAAGCGAAGCCAACTTACGAATAAAGACGCCGAAGAGAGAACGGAAGACCGCAAAGGTGATTCAAAAAGAATTGTAATAGAACCCACCTATATTACTGTCCGGGGCTTGTTGTGCCTCTTGAATATGATATAGAACAGTATGCCTGCTGTCGTCAGGCATACTGGGAACGCCCACCATATCCCCACAATGCCATAGCCAAGGTATATCCCAAGGAACCAGCTTAACCCAAGTTTGATATTCTATTTGTCGTTTCTGTTGCTAATCAGTGATTTGC
>JBJEAW010000147.1:0-5749 GCA_051869435.1 Prevotella sp.
ACGACGAGGAGACCCTCATACCACACCTCCGCAGGCTTGTCTTCGGTAACGGCACAATAACTGAGGAGGTATGCGGGACAGCAGAATGATATTTAGAGAACAGCTTTGAGATTGATTTCTAATAAAAACTAAAGTAGTAATATGCGCTTATTAAGAAAGTAAAAAAAATCTTTGAAGAGCCATTATAGCCGACAAGTCCGCCTCTCATGGATAGACAATCCTATTGGGAGGCGGGCTTTATTATGATGTGGAGACGCTAACAGTGTTGTATCAGAGAGGGACGATAGATAGCAGGATGACAATAATAACACACAAGATGTGAAGGATAATAAGAGGAAATGCGGACAACGAGGGGGTAAAGACAACTGGAGAAGAATGTAAAGACTGAGTAATTACAGCATAAAGACTGAGTGATTATAGTGTAATTACTCAGTCTTTATATGATTAAATGTAGTGTATGGGCAGATAATGAGCTACGAGGTAGGGAGGTATTGGTTTCGTCCATAGGGAAAGCAATGCGCAGGAGAGTATATGCCAAGGCAGAGCAGAGCGGAGACACTGGGGGTAAATGTAGAATAAGCAATGCGCGCTGTAAGCGCAAAAGAGCACAGCCCAGGGCAAGCGTAGCGACACCGTAGGGATATGTGGGAATATAAAGGGGCACTCGGGAAATCCCGTGTCATCTGGAAAGACAAAAACAGACATCACCCCCTTGCGCTTGATGCAATTCCTCTCATTCAAGAATCAGGGCGTGTCATGATGATGCGGAGCGGAGCATCGCATCGGCATGGCGCCCGTTTCAGATTCTTGAATGAGAGGAATTGCATCAAGCGCAAGGCGATAAACATCAATTGCTGTGCAAACTGAACGCAGAGCCGAGCCGATGGAGCGGCGAGAGGAGAGCCGAGCTTGCTCGAGCTATCCCGAGTCGCGACAGAGGAAGACGAAGTCAACTTGCTTGGGCTATGCAGAAATATCGTGCAAACGAGAGCAGAGCTAAGCTTGCTTAAGCTATGCCGAGTGCAGCCGATATTCAACGAAGTTAAATGTTAATCGCCCTGAAGAGGATGGTAGCCTTCTGCAAGAAGGTGGTATAGGGCTTCCGCTTGGGGCGTTAAGAGCCAGCTCTTATAAGACCCAAGCGGAAGCACGACACCAGGGGCAATGCCCCCACATACTCTTCAAGGGGTTTATCCCCCGGTTTTTGTCATTCGTAACTGACACAGGTTTTTACTGGTAGCCCAATATAAACAATGCGCGTTGTAAGCGCAGAAGCATAGAAAACGACTGTGGCATATAACGCTTTTGCGCTTACAGCGCGACAATTACCCACGCGAACAATAACCCCAGGGTGTCACTTCGCTACGCTCCATTTGCCCTGGGCTGTGCTCTTCTGCGCTTACAGCGCGTGCTAATTGAGAAAATAGGAACTGATACTTTCGTAACAAAACGCATTCGAATAGTCGCAAGTAATATTCTTTTATAGTTAAAATATCCAAAAATCGGGTGTGGATTGCTAACAATGGCACATATCTCACGTTATGAAAGAAAAAGAGGCAGACTGGGGAAAAAGCGGCAGTAAGGATGAATACAATTATTCATGTTTCAAGTTATATTTCTACGCCCAGCAAGGGCAGAAGCGTTAATATACAAGTGTACGCTTTTGCCTTTTCAAGGCGACCATTGCTGTCACGTATTTACCCAGGGTGTCATTTCGCTACGCTTCATTTTGCTCTGGGCTACGAGCAGGCTGCCCTTTCAGGGCGCACCTAAAGCATTGTCGAATAACAATTGTTTACTTGAGAAACTTGAATACAATTATTTCTATACTGTACCCTCAAGCCGTCTGTCGCATCTGCACGTATGTGGCCACAACAGCAATATAAACGACCTGAATGACAGAGAACGATTTCGAGAACATAACACGCTCGCTACGTCCGCGCCTTCTGAAGATGGCGTGGAGCTTCCTGTCATGTAAGGAGGCGGCAGAGGATGTGACCCAGGAGACACTGCTGAGGCTGTGGATTATGCGGAGACGCTACCGCACGGCCGACGAGGCCAACAGTCTTGCCACCGCCGTGGCAAAGAACCTATGCGTGGATATATGGCGCAAGAAGCAGAAGATGAGGCATGAGGACATAGAGCGTATCGCCGACAATGTCTGTGAGACCCAGCCAGAGGACGGACCTGATGACAACGACCGGCAGAGGCTGAACAACGCCATGGCGGGAATGACGGCGAGAGACCGGCGTATGATACGCATGAGATATGAGGGCGGGATGAGCATCGGGCAGATTGCGGCAGCTATCGGCATTGCGCCGCGCTCGGCAAGCGTGGCTCTCTGCCGCGCAAAGAAAAGACTATTAGACAATCTTGGAGGAGAAGACAATGGAAGATAAGCAAAGACAAAGAAAAGACTTCACGGAAGTCTGGACACCGGACAGCGACGATAGGATTCTGAAAGAGCTGATAGAGAGCGACGGGGAACTGGCGGAGGAAGAGCGCGCCATAGCGTCACTGATAGGCAGCAGGACATACAGCGAGGAGGAGATGGACAGCTGGACAGGAGAGGAGGGATGCGCGATGTTCGACAGCATCATGTCCTTGCGACGTAGGAGACGGCTCTACCGGGCGGCGGCGGGCATCGCGGCGGCGGTATGCTGCTTGATGGTGATTATGCTCGGCCTTAGGGACGATAGGCAACAGACGGGCGAGCCGATAAGCAAAAACGGCTTGTCATCCCGCCCCACTGACCGTATTGAGAGCACGAGACAATGGACAGCACAGGTATCGCCACATAGCTCCCTGGCAGAGAACAGGGACAAGGACAACGTGACAGCAGCTGAGGAACACGCTGGCACGACAGGCATGATGGAGACTGGCAGCAGCAGAAAGGACGGAAGCGGGGCGGCCGGACTCACTGCCACACGGCACATGACAATGGCGGCAGACAGGGGGGAGACGACCCCAACAGGAAACAGGGAGGCCGTGATGACAGACTTCCACATCCCTGCCGAGGACGTCAGGGCTGTGGAGGAGAGGCTGAAGAGCATCGAGGACAGCGTCTGCATGGCTCATGTGGAACGGACCATCAGCGAGGACAGACAGCTGGGGGCGCTGGTGGGAAGGATGCTCGCAAAAGCAGGAAGCTACTGAGACGGAGGCATGAAGGAAAGGAATTGGAGGACTGGAGGGCTTCGACAATTCGATATTTCGATAATTCGGGACATTGATTGTTCGGGGAATTCCGATTGTCAAGGACACAACATAAGCAAATCAAGAAAAGAAACAGTGGCATTAGGAAAATCCTGTGTCAACAGGAAAATCAAAAACAGAAATCAACCCCTTGCGTTTGATGCAATTCCTCTCATTCAAGAATCAGGGCGTGTCATGATGATGCGGAGCGGAGCATCGCATCGGCATGGCGCCCCTTTCAGATTCTTGAATGAAAATGTCTCTTGCGAGACATAGATGCTGCAGCCGTCTGAAAATCCTTGAGCAAGCTCAGATATTTTCAGACGACTACAACATCACCCTAACGGGTTTTGCATCAATCACAAGGCGATAAACATCAATGGCTATGCCGAGTGCAGCCAGCCTTTCTCGTTTATCGCCCTGAAGAGGATGTTAGCCTTCTGAAAGAAGGTGGTGGCGGGCTTCCACTAAGGACGTTAAGAGCTTGCTCTTATAAGACCTAAGCAGAAGACTGACAACAGGGGCTCTGCCCCCACATAATCTTCAAGGGGTTTATAATGGTTTTTGTGATGCGTAACTGACACAGGGTTTCACTGGTAATCTAAAAAACAATCCACAATATATACCCAGACATGAAAAAGACAAGGACACGTAGCATGATGACATGCATCGCCATACTGTTCTGCACGATAGCGGCAGCACAGGAGACGGACATAAGACAAAGAATCATGGACGACACGGAGCGGCTCATCGCCTCACCGTCGTTCGCCCACGTCATGCAACACGACGGACAGGGCATATACACCGACCACTTCAAATACACGCTGAGCGAAAAGGAGATGGCCGACACGGCTTTCCTGCCCGGTGAGCTGCTGCGGCTGAGCCGGACACTTTACGAGGCTGTGCCTATCTCGCCCGTAGCGTTAAGCCACAGGAGCGGTGGTGTGGCATCGCCTGTTGACTGTCTGGGATTCTACTGGCCTAACAAATACGAGACTGTGGCATTCCGCTACCCGCTGCCTGAGAAGCTGAACTACCAGTTTGTGACATTCACCGGAGCTGACGGCCTACGCCGCTGCTACGGCCTGGCATACCACATGGTGGAGTTTACCGACCTTGCGGGCAAGCCATACAAGAGCATCGACGGCTATGTGCTGAAACTGACGGGCAACCACTGGAACATATTCACTAACGCGCCAAACTATAATGAGAAGGAGGGACACTATGCGCCAGGCATCGGGGGCGTGACATCAGATGACGAATATCAGAACGCTGCGACAATCGTAAAGCTACAGTCGATAGAGAAGATGTTCAGGGAGGCCGCCGCGAAACAGGACAGCAAGAACATGGACGCTATGGCATACGTGGCGGACAAGACGCTGACAGACGGGAGACCGCTGAACCGCAAGGAATGTCAGACCATCGAGGCTGTCCTGCAGAACATGCTGGGAATGGCAACAACCGACGCACAGAGGGTGATACTGACTAACTCAAAGAATGCTCTCAAGAGCATGAATAACTTCTGGCGCAAGGAGAGCCGGCATGTCTGGAACTGTCACCCCTACCTGCTGCCGGAATGGAGATACAAGATGATATACTTCACCATGCCACAAGCCATTGAGCCACAGGAGGCAGAACAGAAGTGGTCGTTGACGTGCACGGGATGCAGCATGACAGACGGCATGACGGTAAGCCTCATGCCCTACGAGAACACCAAGCGGCAGTATGGCAACAGAAGGGACACCATAACATATAGCGGAGTGACATACGGAGGACAGTTTGCCGTCATCCTGACCGACGACGCGACGAGGAAATGGGTTGTCGTGACAGACTCTGTGCCTGTCGTGATGGACATCATGACGGGCGAGGCAAGCTCTGCCTCAGAGCTTAACCACCGCTTCCTCGCCTGCCAGCGCCACATACGCGGCATCGAGGGCGAGGCGAGGAAATACGCCACATCTACCGACGGCGACGTTGTTATAATAGACCATGAGGGCATGAGGCGCGTGAGCGACAGCATATACACATACATAGAAAAGACCATAGAGGAGTACAGCGACAACATGATCGGTACATACCTCTTAGCCGAGAACTACCCCGTCATGAAGCACAGCACTCTGAAACGGCTGATGAAGGATGGAGCGGCAGCACTCAGCCACCCTATGGCCGCACCCGCAAGGAGATATTACGAGGGGCAGAAGCTGCGCCAGCCGGGACGCCACTTCGCCGACGCTGTCATGGAAGACACTCTCGGCGTGAGCCATAAGCTCAGCGACATAGCGGGGAGGGGACGCTACACACTGCTCCATTTCTGGTCGGCCGACTCATGGTGGAGCCGCAGGGAACTGGGGAATATAAAACAGGTATATAGACAATATGCCGACAGCGGACTTGACGCTGTCAGCATATCGCTTAATCATGACCTGAAAGACTGGAAGAGATACGTCACCGCAAAGGGATTCAAATGGACACAGATGACAGCTCCTGGATTGTGGGAAAGCGACATCGTGAAGGCATACGGCGTGACAGCCCTGCCTGAGATGGTGCTGATAGG
>JBJEAW010000147.1:5849-9408 GCA_051869435.1 Prevotella sp.
CACATCGATGCAAGACCATTCTACCGGTGCGGCCTTTACTGCCGTACCGGGGAGGGCGGCGTATGTCCTGACGAGACAGTAATAGCGAAGAATATATAAACCTGAGTCAGATTATGAAGACATTAACCACAATAACATCTGTTCTGCTGCTCCTGCTTGCAGCAAACATGTCACACGCTCAAGAAAGCAGGAAAAACAAAAAAATCTCCGTATATGGAAGAGTGTATGACTCTTTCACGAAAGGATATCTCAACGCCCATGTGACACTGATGAGGAGCGACTCGACAGTGATAGACACCACAACGTGTGAGAAGACAAAGACCTCGGCGATGTCATACTATGAGTTCAGGCTGCCACTCGACAACGGCAACTATATCGTGAAGGCCACAGCAGAAGGTTACCACACGGCAAGCGCCATTTTTAGACTGGAACGAAAAGGGAGGAAAGACTACTTTGAGGCACCGGACATCTTCCTCCGCCGCAAAGCCCATGAGACAGGCAAAGAGGTTATGCTCGACGAGGTTGAGGTAAGAGGGACACGCGTGCAGATAACCTACCGTGGCGACACGATAGTGTATGACGCAGCGGCATTCAAGCTGCCCGAAGGTTCGATGCTCGACGCTCTCGTGAAGCAGCTGCCAGGGGCGGAGATAACAGACAACGGCGACATATACATAAACGGCGAGAAGATAGACTATCTCACACTGAACGGCAAGGATTTCTTCAAGAAAGACAACAAGGTGATGCTCGACAACCTGCCCTACTACACCGTGAAGAATCTCAAAGTCTATCACCGCTCTACAGAGCAAAGCCAGCTGGTAGGGCGCAATGTGGAACGGAAAGAACATGTCATGGATGTCGCGCTGAAACGTGAGTTCATGGGGACATACCTCGGCAACGCGGAGGCGGGAGGAGGCTCTGAGGAGCGATGGATGGCGAGAGCTTTCGGCATGAGAAACAGCGACCTCACCAATGTGGTGGCATACGCCAACATGAACAACGTGAACGAAGACCGCCGGCCGGGCGGTAATGGGAAGTGGGACCCCAAGAAGAGCACCAACGGCGTGAAGACGACACGACAGGCGGGAGTGGGAATACAGACAGAGGACAAAGCCCACAACATAAAGAACATGCTGGATGTGAGAGGCTCATGGGACGGCGTGTCGAGGATACAGACAACGGAGCGCATAAGATATAACACCGACGGGAACATCCTGACGGGGGAAATGGCGAGGGCAAAGCAGAGAGCCGGAGGCATTGAGCTGAACAACAGGCTTATGATACGCAAATGGCGCACAGGCCTATCTACTGTCTTCAACATAGACGACAGGACGAGAGAGGCATCAAGCAGCGACTCGACAATTTCAATGGCTGTGCAAACCGAACGCAGAACTGAGTTTGCTCAGGCTATGCTGAGGTGCAGCCAGCCCTCGACAAAGTCAGCTTCACTGACAAACCGCAGCCGCAAACTGTCGCAGGCACAGACACGCAACGTGCATCTGTATCAGTCGGCATATACATCCATACCATTCAAATCGGGCGACATGCTGGCATTCAACGCTTCGCTCAACTATATGAACATGCGCCCGTCAGAGGGTTTCACAAACAGCCGCACAGAGTACATCGCCATCGACTCGGCAGAGACACGCCAGCAATATGCGAAGAACACGGAGGAGATGCTGATGCTGGAAGGCAAGGCGGGATATACCGTACAACTGCCTGAGCAGTTCCAGCTGCAGCTGTCGGCAGACTACGCCTCAAGAAAAGAGCACTCCACGAGAGGCGACTACCGCCTCGACCTCATAGAGAACCAGGAGTTTGACAACCCCGGATGGCTGCCACGGCAAGACATGCTGGAAGAGACACTGGACAAGGAGAACAGCGAGAGGTATCACACGACGAAAGACATCTACGGCGCGGGGATAGACCTGTATAAGTTCACGAAGAAGATGAACTTCATGCTCAACATACCGTTCAGATACGTCAAGGAGCGCATGGACTACACACACAGCACGTGTGACACCGTAGCGAGACGCTCGTACAAGGAAATGAGAACATATCTCAGCATCAAGACATTCGGGAAGAACCCGCTGAACTTCTCGTATAACTTCTACACCTTACAGCCAGGCTTCGAACGCCTCATGCCTGTCAGGGACACGTCGAACCCTCTGCTGACCGTCATTCGCAACCCGAATCTCAAGACCCAGAAGAAGCATGACTTTGAGGCGCAGGCGACATTCAAGAACGACTCGACAGGCAGCAGCGTTTACGTAAGGATGAGAAGCTCGCTGTCACCGGGAGAGATACGCAGGCGCATGACATACAATTCTCTGACAGGCGCATACACATCGATGCAAGACAATGTCAACGGCAACTGGAACATGGAGGTGAAGAGCGGATGGCAACGACCTCTTGACAGGAAACGGAGACTGAGAATGGACATAAACGCCAGCGTAAGCTACGACAGAGACGTGGATTTCGCTGAGACGACAGACATCGCAGAGAGCGGTGTATTGAGCAAGGTGGATAACTGGAAGACATACATCTCGGCGAAGCTCAGCTATCGTCTCAGCAACTTCTCGTGCGGCGTGGCAGGATATCTGACAGCACGCTCCACACGCGGCAGTCTGGAGACGACAAGCCCCATCGACGCACAGGACTGGCAGTATGGGGCAAACCTGACATACACCATACCGTGGATAAAGACCACCATAGCCACCGACATAAACATGTTCACGAAGCGGGGATATGACAGCAATGTGATGAACACCGACGAGGTGGTATGGAACATCCTCCTCACGAGGAATTTCTGGAAGGGACGGCTGACAGCCAAGCTACAGGCGTATGACATACTGCAACAGCTGACAACAAGGAAATTTTACGTCGATGGGCAGGGACGCACAGTGACATGGAACAACAGCATCCCAAGATATGTCATGCTCAGTGTAGCCGTGAACATGGCGAAGAAGAAAGGGAAATAAGGAGATTGTTACTGTCCTGGGGAAAAGTAATTGGATGCAATCTCCAAACTTAGCCGGACAGCCAGATTTTTTTGTAAGAAGAGAGTGGGGGCACTGGGGAGATTCTGTGTCAACTGGAAAAAACAAAAACAGAAATCGGGTTACCAGTAAAACCCTGTGTCAGTTACAAATGACAAAAACCATTATAAACCCCTTGAAGAGTATGTGGGGGCAGAGCCCCAACACCACCTTCTTTCAGAAGGCCACCATCCTCTTCAAGGCGATAAACATAAGTGTCTCTGCTCTCATTTGCACAGCCATGGATGTTTATCGCCTTGTGATTGATGCGAAACCCGAGAGGGTGATGATGTGGCTGGATGAAAATATCTGAGCTTGCTCAAGGATTTTCAGACAGCTACATCATCGATGGCTCGAAAGAGACATCTCGCATCAAGCACAAGGGGTTGATTCTAAGTTTTTTTCTTTACAGTTGACACAGGATTTCCCGAGTGCCCCCCTTTTCTCGCCCAAGGCTATAGGTAGCCGAGCAAAGCTCGGGAGACTTGTCCTTGGACCCACTGACCAACGGGAAGTAATGA
>JBJEAW010000148.1:0-9111 GCA_051869435.1 Prevotella sp.
TCCTGTCTCTCATTGGCTCCTCACATGCCATGGCATGGGAAGGACAGGCGATAGATGATATTGTTGGTAAGTCTGGTGACGAAGGACAATACTACATCTACAATGTAGGTAAGAAAAAGTTCTTAACCCAAAGTGGTATATGGGGTACATCAACCGGTGTTGACGATTCTGGTCTGCTGATGAATGCTATCAGCAAAAAGTCATCGGGCGTTTACCAGTTCCAGAGTACACTCAATTCTGGATATCTCATTCTTGCATCGAGTGGTGACGTAAATCCAGACGATAAAGGTCATATGTTCTTTGATCAAAAGTCCACTTTTTCTGGAACTTCTTGGACTGTAACAAAGGTATCTGAAACTGAAAATATCTATACCATACAATGTCAGAATCCAGGTGAGCTTTACAAGAATTATTATTATATCACGGCAAATAAGGATGATGACTCTGTAGAACCCACAGCCAGTGCCGATGACGATTATTCAAAGTGGATGTTCGTGTCACTTAAAACATTGAAAGAGGAGTTCGATAATGCTACAGGCGCTGATGTCAATAACCCGGTTCCCGCATCATTCTTTATTTATGACGCTGGTTTCTATATAAATAACGATAATTCAACGAAATGGACAGTTGGTTCATCTGCTTTGAGTAAAGCAGCAGTTTCAAACTCTTATAATTCAAATGGTACAGCTATAACGATACCATCAAAATCAGATAACCTGCTTCCGACAGATGCTTATAACTCAAGCAATGCTTTGGGATCTACCTATGTTTATCATATAGGAAACGGATATGTTCACGTTAAACTTGGGACACAAACAGATGACGATCCGGGTGGAACAGTACTTAAAGAAGATCAGTCACTTCTCTCAAATAGTGCTGATTATGATTCTAAATATTGGCATCGTCCTTTTGGAAGATACTGGACAGCAAATATCCATGGCAAATCTGGTAAAATCTCACAGACAATATCCATCACGCGTAAGGGATGGTATAAAGTCACCTGCTATGGTATGTCAACCGACGGAAAAGGATATCTCTTCGCTTCTGGTGACAATACTACCACAATAGGCGACAAGTACAGCACTTCTAACTTCGTTATTCCAGAAGAAACTCCAGACACATATGTCAAGGCTTCTTATATGTTGATTACTAATCCTACTAAGTATGAGCAGTCAGTAACTGTCTTCGTAAATGAAAATGGGACACTTACATTCGGAGCTGAAGTGACTGATGGAGGTGAAACAGCATGGACATGCTTCGATTCATTCTCTCTCGTTTATTGCGGAGAGGGCGACCTTGACCTTATCATTGATGAGACCCAGACATCGGTGGATTATATCAATGCACAGACAAGCGATAATTACAACCAGACATTGCGTCTTGCTCGAACACTGAACACAAACCAATGGAACTCTTTCGTTCTGCCCGTCAATCTTAATGCCGGTCAGGTGAAGACAGCATTCGGTGGAGACACAAAGCTTGCCCAGCTCGATGGTGCGGAAGGTAACAGAATATATTTCAAGCTTGTCAGCCTTGATGATAATGAAGCTACTGCTATTGCGGCAGGACAGCTTTACATCATTAATCCGCAGATCGCTATAAGCTCTGGCGATGAGGTGAAACACAGAGACGAGAAATATAGTAATAGCGTTAAGACAAGTCAATATTACACCATTAATCAGGTTACATTCAAGTCAACGGATGCGCTTAAAAAAGCAACCGTTGAAAAAAATTTCCAACTAGGTGCATCTACTGACGGTCAGATGAGAATGGCGGGTACATATGTCAGCTTAACTAAGACAGATAATGTGAATCCTATCCCTGCTGGCTCGTATGTCCTTAGTGGTGGACATTGGTATTACGCTGTAAACGGTGTCAACAAGGTTTCCGGTCTTCGCGGATGGATAGAGACAAAGGCAGAGACTGGTTCCAAGAACCTTATCTTCAACATCGACGGTGTTGACGAGGAAGAGGTTTCAACAGGCATTGACGGCATATATGTCGATGGCGTACAGACCAACACCTCTGCCCCTAAGTCTGGCATCTACTCTATCAGCGGCCAGAAGATGTCCGGCACGGCATCTCTGCCTAAGGGATTGTATATCGTCAACGGACGAAAGATGATTGTAAAATAATTCAGAAGAAAGGAGCTACATTATGAAAAAGAAATATATCGCCCCAGTCCTTGACATCATTCCTATGCACGACGAGGTGCCTTTCCTCAAGGCAAGCCGAATAGGTATAAAAGACGGCGACAAAATAGTTGAGATTGAGGAGCCGAAAGAGACTAATGAAGAGGGCATCACGGTTGACTCAAAGAAGAACAACCTGTGGGACACCAACCTGTGGTCTGACTAACTCCAACAAGGCGGTATCTAAGTTGTCTAAAGGGTGGTAATTTATAGCCCCCCCGTTAACTCTAAAGAAACCATCATGTGTGTCACGCTCAGCCAAACAGCGTGACACATCATATACCGATGGCTTGACCATCCCGGCCGGTTTAAACGCATTGATGGGATAGACAGTGTCAATAATCCAGACACTTGTCTATCCCATCAATCATTCTCGCCCCGCCAACAGCTCCTCACATCTATCACGCTGACACCTTAATCACACGGACAGCCATACTTCTTTTTCACACGGACTTCACGGATTCCCACGGATGATATTTATCTTCACACGGACTTCACGGATGTCCACGGAGATATTTTTTTTATCGCGTGACATACCTCCGACAAAACTCCGTGGTGTCCGTGACTTCCGTGTGATTATTTCCTTTCACGCGGATTAGGGGGATGTCCACGGAACAGTGTCCCTCATTTACCTCAGAGAAGAGTTTGTTTAGATTAATCAACTGATAATATAGATAGTTGGCCGTATTTTATCAAGCCAGATTCTTCTTTTCACACGGATGCCCACGGACATCACGGATTTTCTCTTCTCTCTTCTCTCCTATATACGTCACAGTGGTATAGTGAATCACCTCCGTGGCCATCCGTGATATTCCGTGTGAAAAAAAAAGTCCGTGTGAAGAGGAAATAATCACACGGACTTCGCGGATGTCCACGGAGCTTTTCTTTCACACAGACTTCACGGATGTCCACGGAGTAGTTGTTTTTGTCGTCACAGTGACGTTCATCTGGAAAAAACTCCGTGATGTCCGTGTGATTATTTCTTACACCATATTGTCCATTTCTGTCCTATACCACATCGATTTGTGTATTATCTTACTTGCTGTATGGGCTTTTGGCTATGCTAATTGTTACATATGCTTCTATATATATCCACAAATTCATGGACTTTCTTTTCCCATGTCATATTCTGATTAACCCATAACCTCGCTTTCTTCCCTAACTCTTTTATTTCTTCTTTATGGTAATATGCCCACAGTAGTTTCTGGGAGAAGAGGTTTACTGTGTCATCATAAGATTTTTCAATGGGGATCTTGATAAGAATATTGTCAGGGAACACATCCTGCCCGCCAGTATTGAAGCATATACATGGACATCCTAATGCGCATGATTCTAAAACAGACATGGAACCAGAATCCCTGAAAGCGGGATATACTGCCAATGTGCAGTTTTTTTCTAATGATAAAAGTTCAGAACGATCAATAAATGGAATTAGCGAGATTTTGTCATCTAACCCGAGTTCCTTTATCCAGTTCATAACCATTTGCTGTTCTTCTTTGAAACGTATTCCGATAAGCTTGATATGAAATTTATTGATATCCTTGTCAATAAATGCTTTTTTTACAGATTTCAAGTATATATGGATGCCTTTCCAATCAAATGCCTTTCCTGCATATATCATTTCAAATGCATCTTCTGAAGTTTTATTTATTTCAGGGATGTCGGTGAAATCATTTGGCTGGAAACCTATAGCAGGCAATATCCTCATCTCACATTCTTCGGCATAGTCTTTTAATCTTGTCACATTTTCTCCACAAGAGCATAATACGACCTTTTTGTTATCATTCCTCTTAGTGAACCATCTGAATACACGTCTGTCTTTTCCATTACGGCGTACAGATTCTTTTTTTCTTGTATGTTTGTTGAGATCCTGCCAAAAGGCCTCAGAAATAGTCTCTGCACCCCCAATAGGGCCAAAAACGAAAGGTATGTCTAACCAGAAGCCAGGGGAGGGTGTCCTGTATTGATTGAATGTGAGATGGTGAAAAACGTCAAAGTGCAGGTCTTTATGCAGTTTCCTCAGTTTGCGCTTAACCATTATCTGCCACAACAGATAATTAAACTGTTCTCCCCATTTGCTCTGCATCTCTGCTTTATAGAATAAGAAATTAGGTATATCGTAGAAGAAATAATGCAGATTATTAAGTTTCTTGTCACATAGGGCAGAATCAATTTTGTCGCGGCATCTTGAGCGTGTTATCACGAATATTTCATGTTCAGGATAGTTGGTAGCCATTGTTAATGGAACCATCCATCCTACGCCATATTCAGAACCTGCTCCAGGCTCACTTGCATATGCACTTATTAGAATTTTCATAAAAATGGGGCTTCTGTAAATACCTGTTGTTTGTCTAAATAGGACATGGGGACACGTCCAGTAGTTTTAGAGGTCTATATTCATCACATGTTCAATCACCGGAGCCATGTCATAATATTTGTACTGTGCAAGCCTGCCTCCGAATATCACATCTTGCTCTTGTGAGGCCAACCGTCGATACTCCTCTGCGAGGGCATTGTTGCGCTCGTCATTGACAGGGTAGTATGGCTCCATGCCTTCCATGTATTCTGTTGAGTACTCTTCAGAGATGACGGTTTTCGGGCAGTCATACACTTCCTGCCCGAACATCTCGAAGTGCTTGTGCTCTATCACTCGTGTGTATGGTACGTCATGCGATGTGTAATTCACCACAGCGTTGCCCTGATAGTTCGGAGTGTCCTCTATACGTGTCTTGAACGATACGGTGCGCCAGTCGAGCTTCCCATGTTTATATCCGAAATACTCGTCAAGCGCGCCTGTATAAACAAGACAGCTGGCTATCTCACGCCAAGACTGTGCGTAGGGCTTGCCTGTCGCAGGACACGTCGTGCTGAAGAAGTCAGTGTCAGTCAAGCATTCAGCGTCGGCCAGCAGTCCCTCCACGAGTCGGTTGTATCCTCCTATTGGTATTCCCTGGTATTTGTCGTTGAAATAGTTGTTGTCAAACACCATACGTACAGGAAGGCGTTTGATGATGAAGGCTGGCAGGTCGGTACATCTGCGTCCCCACTGCTTTTCTGTATATTCTTTGATGAGCTTCTTGAAGATGTCCTTGCCGACAAGGGTAAGAGCCTGTTCTTCAAGGTTGTGTGGCTCTCGTCCGTCCAACGCCGCCACAGCCTCTGCTTTCTGCTCGTCAATCCTTCGCTGCGCCTCAGTGGGGGTGTGGACATCAGGCCACATCCTGTTGAATGTGTTCATATTGAATGGCAAGTTGAATAGCTCCCCTTTATAGTTGGCGACAGGACAGTTGGTATAGCGGTTGAACTCAACTATAGAGTTGACGAAATCCCATACCAGCTTGTTGGAGGTGTGGAATATATGTGCGCCATATTTATGGACATTGATACCCTCTATGTTCTCACAATAGACATTGCCTCCGAGTTGTGGACGCTTGTCTATAACGAGACACCGTTTCCCCGCAGCGTGGGCACGGTAGGCGAATGTGGCTCCAAACAAACCGGAGCCAACAATAAGGTAGTCGTATTTATTCATGCTTGATCGTAATAATATAGGAGCAATTAATTCTGCTAATAGGAGGATTCTGATTACTTGGTATGTGACGTTGTCAAAAGGCCATTATATAGACTCTCTATGTCTTTATTGATCTTTTCTGCACAGAAATCGTCCTCCACGACCTCCTTGCCGACAGTCGCGATGTCCTTGCGCAGCTTTTCATCTTCCATAAGTGTACAAAGCTTCTCTGCCAGCTCATCATAATCGCCAAAGCCGAATGTCAGGCAGTTCTTACCCTCGTCTATCACATCCGGCAGGCCGCCCACAGGTGTTGTCACGACTGCCACGCCTTTAGCCCATGCCTCGAGCACAACCATGGGGAACCCCTCCTCGTATGAGCACATGCAGTATATAGAGGCTTTACGCCATATATCCTCTTTCTCCTTGCCTGTGACATATCCGGTGAAATGGACAGAATCGTCAAGCTTCATGCTGTGTGCCATAGCCTTGAACCGCTCCACCTCTCCATTGCCCATAATCAGAATCTTCCAGTCGGGATATCTGTCATGAATCTTATCCCATGCCTTAAGCAGAACGTCCGGGGCCTTGTTGTCATTTAGGTAAGCCGCCATGATTATGGTCTTCTCCCGTCCCTCGTATGACGGCGCTTCCGCTATCTCGCAAGCGTTATATACCACTCTCTTCCGCACATTGACCGTAGGATAGTTCTTGTCGAAAAGCTCTTTCCATTTGTTCGCAAGAAGTACTATACAGTCAGAATGTCTGAGCAGCCAGATGAAGAATCTGTCACTGGTATGCTTCGTGAGCTGGTTGCCGACATGCAGATGCATGATGATTTTCTTCCTGCTTATGAGAGCGAGCAGAAACACCGGCAGCTGGATTATCATGCCGTTCATGTCCGGGACAGCATGAAAGTGTATTATGTCATATCTCCATATAATGAATAATGCCTTTATGTTCCCCTTGACGGCATACCACAGTTTCCACGCATAGTTGCGCTGTATCTGTGTGCCTAACCAGTAGCAGCCGTATTTCTCCCATACCGGCATCTTCTTCATCATCCGTATTACAGAGGCCACCCCGCCTGCACTCTGCTCGGCAGAGCCAACCATCATCACTCTTTTCATCCTATCTCTTTCTTTTGTCCTTAACTCTTCTCCACGCCTGTCGAGCCATTCTCACAGCGAGTCTCAGCCTGTGTCCCTCGCCGACAGCCATGCCTAATGCGAAGTCTCGTCTTAGTGTCTCCCTGTCCTTGACCAGGCATGTGTGTAATGTCATTTTCACGTCGTTGTCAACATTTTCCTCGTGTATCACTTCTATCCACATGGGCTTCTGCTTCTCCACGACATGCTCCACTCTTGCCATCCCGTTCTTCTCTATCAGGAAATGGCTGCCGTATCCGTAGCATGTCCTCACGTGGCCACCATTCCTGATGCTCTCGGCGTATGTGATGAAATGGTTGTTGGGGTATAGTATCCGTGTTGTCACGTTCCCCATGTCTGCGTACAGTTGCAGCCCATAGTCATACGACAGGAACGCCCCGTTCTCCTCTGTGACAGGAAGCGACGCGCATCTCCTCTGCACGTCTTCCACAAAATCTCTGGCTATGCTGTCGTCGTTGTCAAGATAAGTTGTGAGACACAGGTCGCCCTCTTTTGCCCCACATCGCGACAGGGAGTCCGTCACGACGCTTTGGAATATCCTCGCGAAATGCACCCCATATCCGCTCCTTACCTTTATCGGCCTTATCTGTCGGCATATCTCCTTGTACTCCTTTATCCTGTCAAGGTAAGCCTCTGGTGTGTTCTCGTCTAATAATAATATCCACTCGAAATCCTTCGCTGTCTGTGAGGCTACCGACGGGAGGCAGAATGTCTCGAAGAGTCTCATGCGCCTTTCAAGCCATGCCGTGTCGCCTATCTCCTTTCCTGCCTTGTCCCTCCTCCATAACGCGAGGTTAAAGCGTGTCAGTATGAAGTGGTGGATTGTTTTCGTGCTGTTCATTATTCTTGAGATGTTGGCTGTGTTGCCTCCTCCCTTTTCTTCTGTTCGAGCAGGTTCCTGTTAGCGTTAAGACACAATCCTATCAGCATACAATAGCCCATTCCCTTACCTGACAGCCATGACGAGTCGGCCGTCTGCTCTATCGCAAGGCAGAAGAATGTGATGAACGCCACACGGTAGTATCTCATGTCGATAATCTTGTTCAACTCTATAAGCCTTCTTTTCCAGAAGATGCAGAAGAGTATCACTCCGACTATTCCGAACTGTGCGAGGGCGGGGTAGTACGCGTCACAGATAAAGCCGCCGCCTTTGGTCAGTCCCCATATGTTATCCAGACCATATTCGCGGTATAGAGGAGAGTAGTATTTCCAAGCACCGTTACATGCGAATGATCCCATACCCGAGCCAAAGGGGAAATAGTCAACCAATATCTTCAGACTCGTCTTGTATGTCATAGGTCTTGCCAGGTTCTCATCGTTCAGGCCAGTAACATAATATGCGTCAAATCGTGTCCACACAACATAAAGCACAGCAGCGATAAGAATGGACATATAAACGACTGTCTTCGTGGAAGCGAAGTTGAATTTCTTCTTCAGGAAGAAAATCATCGCTATGAAGCAGACCACCTCACCCATGAACTTAAATTTCGGAGCTAACATACCTGTCATGACTATAGCCAGGGCTATCCATTTATTCCTCTCAGTATTCTTTGTGAACAGATAGTATGTCATTCCCGCAGATATCGCCAGCTGTCCCAACACTGGGAACTCAGCCTCAATACCGTCTATTCTCGTCTCCGGATTGATATAAAGCCATGCGGCAAGTGTCAGCAACATACTCCATAACATCCATTTCTTCTGTTTCGTTGATAGCCGTGGGTTCAGAATCCATGTACAATAGATGATAGAAAATGGCCTTATCTCCTGCACGAAGTCAAGCCATACTCCGCCAGCCACATTCCTGCCGAATATCAATGAGTAACCCGTATAGAATGCGAGAACGAATAGAAAGAACCCGTATTCCGCCCATGGCTTGTTGTTGAGATACTTCCTTCCCTTCTGCATGAAAGTGAATATGATAAGTATGGCTGTCATAATCTCATCTACAGACGAGAATCCTGGCAGGTCATTAAAGCCTATACATGTAGGGAAATATATTATCCAGTATAGTGTGAAAAATCTTGCTACGTCGTTCATCGTTTATTTTGAATATTCTTTGGCGGTTTGTTTACTATGAAAGCAATGATTGTGTATATATGGAAAGAGAAATGTGTCTCATGCCTCGAAAAAATCTTAAGTCAGCCGTTGGTTTTTTGAGAATATGTCAACCTCGCCTTAACTTTTCTTTTTGTTGCTGATATCCAGAGCAGAAGTCTCTCCGGCAGGAATCGTTTTATTT
>JBJEAW010000149.1:0-9024 GCA_051869435.1 Prevotella sp.
CAATTGACACTACCCCCTCAAAGTAGCGCGTCTACCAATTCCGCCACCTCTCCATAGGTCATCTGAAGCCTCTCAGAACATTACATTTCTGAATTGCGGGTGCAAAGGTACTGTTTTTTCCGCATACATCCAAATTTATTCGTGCCTTTTTTACTCCCCCACCCTATTTTTCTTGATTTATATAAACTTTCCCGCATATACATATCATATCCAGATGACTAAAAACAGCTTCACAAACCATTCACGTGTATATGCATCAATAGCCATTGTGAGCTTACACACATCACCCTCCAAAAAGTCAAATACGTCAGAAAATGTGGTCAAAAAGTCTTATTATGGGCTTATGTCTGGCTGGCAATTACGAAAAATGTCGTATCTTTGCAGCATCAAAACAGCGTGTCCCTTTTGTATGAACACTACTTAAGGGCCATTTCCTGTCCCCCAACGACACCCTGCCTGTCTAACCCTCCAGGACGTAACATCAACCATACATACACACACTATGAAGAAAACACTTGTCATCATCCTCGCCTGCCTGTCATGCTGCACGGCATACGCCACGGGCAGCCAGAAAGAAGTATTGGAGACTGTCCGCCGCACGAACGACTATTTCATGAAGAAATATGCCGACCCCACGGCTCCCACCTTCGTGAAGAAACAGCGCTCAAGCAATCTCTGGACACGTGCCGTATATTATGAGGGCCTCATGGCTCTCTACAGCATCGACCCTCAGGAGCGCTATCTTGAATATACCGACCGTTGGGCTGACTTCCACAAATGGACAGCACGTGGCGGCAACGACGCCACCAACGCCGACAACCAATGCTGCGAGCAGACATACCTCGACCGCTACCGCATGACAGGATGCGGGGAGCATATCGGGAATGTGAAAAGAAATCTTGACCACCAGATGTCGCTAAGACAGTATGACGCATGGTGGTGGATTGACGCCATACAGATGGCCATGCCGGTGTATGCCAAGTATTACGCCATCACCGGAGAGCGACGCTATCTCGACTATGCTATGAGCATGTACCGCCACACACGCGACACCATAGCCGGCGGACTGCTAAACAAGGAGGAGGGGCTGTGGTGGCGCGACAAGAACTACAAGGCGCCATACAAGGAGCCTGACGGCAAGAACTGCTACTGGAGCCGTGGCAACGGATGGGTCTATGCCGCCCTCGCGAGAGTCATGGAAGAGATGGGGCACAGGGCTGGGGGGCGCCTCAAGAAAGACGAGGCATACCGCCTGCTGGCAAACGACTTCCGCCTGATGTCCCGAAGCCTGAAGGCGATACAGCGCAGCGACGGATACTGGAACGCATCGCTCGTATCGACCAACTATGAGGGGCCTGAGGTGACAGGCACCGCGCTGTTCCTCTACGGCATGGCATGGGGCATACGACACGGACTCTTAAAGGCCAAGGACTACCGCGGCACATGTGACAAGGCGTGGCAGGCCGTGAGGGCTGCCATACACGACGACGGATTCATAGGCTACAACCAGGGCACAGGGGCTGACCCCTCGACAGGCCAGCCTGTGACATACACCTCAATACCTGACTTTGAGGACTACGGCACAGGGTGTGTCTTGCTGGCAGCGGCAGAATACTACAAGCTGCTGGGCGAGGAGAAGAGGTAAGCCCCGACGACCCTCTCCACACACAACATGAGACGACACCCAACAGTCTCCCCCACCCCATGATTCTCTTCCGTCCCCATAACACTCTCATCCACCTTGTTAAATAACAATGAACAGACAACCAACAGCTACATTTCTCCTCGCGCTCTTGATGTCGCTATTCGCCTCATGCGACAACTTTGAGTATCTGCCTTATGCGGCTGACTTTTACGGCCGCACAGGCATACACGCCACATCGATAGCGGCCATCGAGCGTGACTGCGCGGGCAGGGACACAATATGCTTCGCCTTCATCACCGACACCCAAGGCTCATACGACGAGATGCATGACGCGATGGACATCATCTCGAAGCGCAAGGATGTGATGTTCATAATCCACGGCGGCGACCAGAGCGACTTCGGCATGACGAAAGAGTTCCTATGGACACGTGACATCCTCGACTCACAGCCTCTGCCATATGTCTGCCTGCTGGGCAATCATGACTGTCTCGGCAATGGCGAGCATACCTACGCGAGGATTTACGGCGACGAGAACTTCTCATTCAACGCCTCCTTCATGCATTTTGTCGGGCTGAACACTGTGGCTCTCGAGTATGACTATTCTCATCCTGTCCCAGACTTCAAGTTTATCGAGGCCGACGCTGACGCCCTGTTCGACATGGCCGACAGCATCACATTCACCGTTGTCGGCATGCACGCCCCACCCCACGACGAGCAGTTCAACGACAATGTCGATAATGTCTTTGAGCATTACATCACGCGTTATCCCGGCCTGCGCGCCTCTGACGCGCTGTTCTCTGCGTCAGACGGTGTTGACCCGGTGATGGTGGGCACACGGCGCATGGGATTCTGCATAAACGGCCACACCCACCGTAATGACACGAAGGATGTCTTCGGCGACGGCGTGCTGTACTACGGGCTCGCCAATGTCGGCAAGAGGGCAATACAGATATACACCATAACACGCAAAGGCTATGAATGTGAGACAATATCTTTTTAAGGCCATCATGCTCCTCCTACTATGCAACAACCCGGCATGTATGGCATACGGAAACAACCGCACAGACTCCATAGCCACCGACACCATCACGCTGGAGACAAAGGCCGACACTATCCGCAGCATGAGGCTAAACAGCGGAGCGGCACAGACGACCCCCTATGACACCACGGCGACACGCCAGTATCTGAGGCGCGTCGGGCGCATACAGAGGGGATGGAACGCCATTGTCCCCAACCTCTCCATATTCCAGTATGCGGGAGGCATAGGAATGTTCTCTATCGGAACAGGATGGGACTATGGCCGCCGTAACCAGTGGGAGACATACCTCATGCTCGGCTACACACCACGCCACAACACTCCCGACGAATACTACACGCTGTCGCTGAAAGAGACATACACACCATGGGCCATACCATTATGGAAGAACGCGCAGGTGTCACCCCTCTTTGTGACACTGACCGTCAGCACACTTCTCAACGGGGAGTTCTGGGTGAAGAATCCGAGCAGATACCCCTCGGGCTACTACAGCTTCTCAAGCAAGATACGCACACACATCGGACTGGGACAGAAGATAAGGTTCAGCAACCTGCAGCGGCGTTCCCACTGGTTCAAGGATGTGGCCCTCTACTATGAGGTGTCGTCGTGTGATATGTATATCTTCCAGAAGATACGTAACAAGTCGATACCTCTCGGGGATATAATATGCCTCGCCGTGGGCATACAATATACGATATTCTGACCTCCCCCCCGTCTCCCTGCCGCCACATAGCTTCATGCGGCTCCCCGGCAAAAGATACGGGAAGCGCGGCGGGAACGGCCTTTGGACATGTCACCGCAGACACAGCAAGCCCTCCACCTGAGCATACCGTAAGGCTCGGGTGGAGGGCTTGCTATCTGTAAGGATATGATGGGGATGGCAGGGGCATCACCAGTTGGCGACAGCGGCGTTGAATATCTGATCGACGATATCCTTCACCATCTCTGTGACGAGCTGCTCCTGTACAGCTGCGAGCGACTGGGTTGTCTCGTATGTCGATGTTGCCGTAAACTGTTTCTCGAAGTCCTCCTGATGGTTCTTGTTGTTAGTGAAACGCACATTGACGGTTATCGCGAGCTCTGTCTGCGCGGAGTATCCCTCGGCCGAGACAGACTTGTTGCGCTGGGTATAGTTGGTTATCTCGCCCTCAAGCTTCAGGTCGCCGTTACGCTTCACCTGTATGAGCTTGGTATGGTCAGAGAATTTGTCTTTCAATCCGTTGTTGAACATCGGACCCATCGGGCCCCAGACATACGACGAGCGTATAGGGAACTCGGCTATCTGTATTGTATTAACGATATTGTAGTCAATGCTCGACTGGTTGAACTTATAGCTCACCTTGCAGCTGACAGCTGTCAGCATGAGCAGCGACAGCAGGATGTATATTGTCTTTCTCATATATTACCTCTTATTGTTGTGGTGGTCTTTCATTGTCTCTCTGTCCCGGGCTGGGGGCATCATGGCATCCACTGTGCCTGCCGCACATCACATCTTTCCGGCCATCTCCTTAGCGTCAGCGCCGGCCATCTCCTTCAGCCTGCGGTAGAGTGTGCGGTCAGATATGCCCAGCTCCTCGGCGGCTTTCTTGCGGTTGCCGTTATTCCGCGTGAGGGCTTTGCGTATCTGCTCCAGCTCTGTCTGGTGGATATTGAGGCTCTCCGGCTCTTTCTGTTGTGGCGCAGGCCGCGGGTAGTCGTCGGCGGGCTCCATCTCCTCGGCCTCAGCGTCGATGACGATGCTGCCACTGGCGGCGGGGCGGTGTGTCTCGTCGTACATTCCGGGTGACAGCAGCTGTGGTGTGGAAGGCAGCAGAGCCCTGACGTGCGACGAGCGTGGCTGTCCGCCTAATGCCGCCACCTGCTGTCTCAGCTCCGCCACATCATTCGACAGGGACGCGATATTGCTCTGCAGCTCGAAGAGGAAATTGAAGAGCATCTGCCTCTCGCTCTCGTATGTATGGCCGTCGCCAGAGGGTATGCCCTTTGCGGTCATGGCCATCGTCTCGCGGTCGTCGGGTATGAAGGAGAGGAGGTCGTCGGCCGTGATAATGGGCGATTTCGCCAGCACGCAGATCTGCTCTGTGATATTCTTCAGCTGTCTGACATTCCCCGGCCACTTATACTTCAGCATGAGGCGTTTGGCGTCGTCGGCCAGCTCGATGCGCGGCAGGCGGTACTTCTCCATCATCTGCAGGGCGAAGAGCCGGAAGAGCAGCAGGATGTCTGTCCCGCGGTCGCGCAGTGGGGGCATCTGTACGGGGATGGTGTTGAGGCGGTAATAAAGGTCCTCACGGAATCTTCCCTCGCTGATGGCCTTGCGCATGTTGACGTTAGTGGCGGCGACAATGCGCACATTTGTCTTCCTCACCTCCTGTCCTCCCACACGGATATACTCGCCTGTCTCCAGCACACGGAGCAGGCGCGCCTGTGTCGGCAGCGGCAGCTCGCCCACCTCGTCAAGGAACAGCGTGCCGCCATTGGCCACGCCGAAGTATCCCTCACTCTCGCCTATGGCGCCAGTGAAAGAGCCGCGCTCGTGTCCGAAGAGCTCAGAGTCTATTGTCCCCTCAGGTATCGAGCCGCAGTTGATGGCGAGATATTTCTCACGCCGGCGTGGCGAGTTGTCATGTATGATGCGCGGGAGAATCTCCTTGCCGACACCGCTCTCTCCGATGATGAGGACAGAGAGGTCGGTAGAGGCCACCTGAAGGCATACGTCGAGCGCATGGTTCAGCTGGTCGCAGTTGCCCACGACATTATATTTGCGTTTTATTTCCTGAAGACGCGTCTGGTCCATTGTTGGGTTTTTATTGGGAGTTTAGGGGGAGGTGAGGGAATGGCGGCGATTGAATCGCCGCGGTATTAACGGCAAAAGGGCGAGGGAGGGGTGATGAACCGCCGCGGTATTAACAGCACAAGGGCGATGGAGGGGTATAGTGATGTCACTGCTGCTTCTCTCCTACAAGTATCTCGGTAAGCTCTCTCATGCCCTCGCTGGCACCTTTCGCTATGACATGGATGTCATGTCTGCCGCCGGCGCCGACAGCGGGATGAGGGTCGATGAGATATACACGGCACGATGGCTTCACATACTGTAATAGCGACGCCGCAGGATAAACGTTCAGCGATGTCCCGATGATGACGAATATGTCAGCCTCCTGTGCCGCCTCTATGCCGTCGTATATATTAGGCACATTCTCCTGGAAGAAGACGATGTATGGCCTTAGCAGCGAGCCGTCATCGGCCTTTGTCCCCTTGGGCACCTCCAGCCCTGTCTCTCCCCACCCCTCATGTGGTAGGTTGACCCAGAAGCGTGGGTTATCGACATCGCGGCTTGAGCACATCTTCATCAGCTCGCCGTGGAGATGTATGACATGGCTTGAGCCGGCCCGCTCGTGCAGGTTGTCAACATTCTGTGTCACAACGGTGACATCATAGTGTCTCTCTATATCGGCAACAAGCTCGTGTCCCTTACATGGCTTGATGTCCTTATACTTCACACGCAGCATATTATAGAATGCGTTGACATGGTCGGGACGTGCCAGCCAGCCATCGTGGCTTGCCACTTCCATAACGGGATAGCTCTCCCATAATCCGCCAGCGTCACGGAATGTTGCCAGTCCGCTCTCTGCTGACATTCCTGCTCCTGTAAGAAAAACGAGTCTCATAATGTCTGTCTCCTTTATAATATATGGTATGGTGGGGTTCTGTCATTTCCTCCCTTTGGTGTATGTCTCGTGTATGTGTCCCATGACATATCCGTGGATGCTCATGCCTGCTGCTCCTTGCGCTTAGACACCGCGAAGCGCACTTTCTCGCTGTCGTCCTTACGCTCATGGTATAGCTTTGGCAGCGGCGACTCGTGTGCCTCATCGTATGTCTTGCGGTTGTGTCTCACCTCCATGGCCGTGTATATTGCCGTGCGCAAGGCGTGTGCGGGGGTGTCGAGGTCTTCTTCCTCAAAATTATATGTCGCGGGATAATCGGTCATGGCCATCACCATAGGCAGTCCGGTGAGGTATATCGCCCTTGCGTCGTCAGTCAGCAGGGCCGCCATATCCTTAGCCATGGTGCCTGTCATGACGAGCGTGAGGTCAAAATGCTGGCTCATGCTCTTTGTGATGTACTCATCCTCACTGTATGGCCCGAAGACTCCCACGCCCTCAGCCTGCATCTCATCGACCGTTGTCTTCAGCATCTCGTTGTCTGCCAGATGGCTGACAGCCTCTGAGGAGACAAGGGCGACGCGTGGCGACGAGACAAGGAAGTCACGGCAGACAACGCTCCACGCCTTCTTTATCCTCTCCTTTATGATGTCGGCAGAGAGTGTCTCCTGTCCGTTTGCGGCCTCGTCCTCAAGGATGCTTGCTATCCTTATGCGGCGGTCAACATAGACTGTCATGGAGCCTTCAAACTTAAACTCTGTGGCAGAGCCTGGCGCCACGACGACGGCCTCAATGTTTCCAAACTTCAGGTCGCTGCTGACATTCTTGTCGTTCTGGTTCTCCTTGCTGTATATTACGGGGTTGAAGACGTCTGTATGCTCTGGATGGCTCAGTGCCGTCTCTATGATTCGGCCGGCCATTCCGGCAGCCTGTAGTATTCCGATGTTCATCTATTATTACTGTTTATGGGAGTCTTGGTTCTTGGTGTTGAGCAGTCCGCACGCGGCGTCGATGTCTTGTCCTCTTGACGCGCGTATTGTTGTCGGTATGCCGTTGCGGTTGAGATAGTCACAGATATACGCCATCTGCTCTTCTGTCGCCTCCCTGAGCGCCGAGCCGGGTATCTGGTGGAAGCGTATGAGGTTCACACGGCAGTCGAGGTCTCTCAACAGCCTCACTATCTCTTTCAGATGGGTCGGGGTATCGTTGGTGCCGGCGAAGACGGTATATTCGAATGTCAGGCGGCGCTGGTGGGATGTCGCCTCGCTGTCCGCGGCGGTGTGTTGTCTGCGGCGGTTAGGGAAGTATTGCCTCATGAGAGCCACGATGTCGCGTATCGGCATGGCTTTCTCCGCCGGCATCATCTGGGCTCTCTGCTCGTGTATCGGCGTATGGAGCGATATGGCCATGTGACACTCGCTCTCGTCGAGGAAACGCTTCAGCTTTGTCCTTATGCCAACAGAGCTTACAGTGATGCGCCGCGGGCTCCATGCGTAGGCATAGGGTGCGGTGAGTATCTCTGTCGCCTTCAGCACATTGTCGAGATTGTCCATAGGCTCTCCCTGTCCCATGAAGACAATGTTTGTCAGCCTCTCACGCTCTGGCAGCGAGTAGATCTGGTTGAGGATGTCGCGTGTGGAGAGATGCCCCTCGAATCCCTGCCGTCCTGTCTGGCAGAATGTACACCCCATCTTACAGCCCACCTGGCATGACACACAGAGCGTGGCCCTGTCGGCCTCTGGGATGAAGACGGTCTCTATGGTCTTGCCGTTCTCTGTCGGGAAGAGATACTTCACCGTTCCGTCTTTCGACCTCTGGCTGACCAGGGGGCTCTCCGCCCCGACACAGTATTCTGCCTCAAGGAGCTCCCTGTTGCGTTTTGAGATGTTTGTCATCTCGCCTATCGCCCCTGCATGCTGCACATAGAGCCATCGGGCTATCTGCCCTCCGGTGAAGGCGGGCATACCGAGCGCGCGGGCTATATCTTTCAGTTCGGCCTCGGTATGCCCGAGGAGTGGTTTCTTGTCCATCGTGTTTCTGTTTCCTTATCTTATGGGGTGTGGAGCTGTGCGTGTGTCTCGTGTGGCATTACCCACTACAGTCGTGGGGCCGTGGTCTATGGCATATCCAGCTCACGTTCCTCAGCCGAAGCCTTGAACATTGGCATGGGCTTGAAGCCGGCCATAGAGGCTATGAGGTTCTGCGGCACTGTCTGGCATCTGTCGTTATACTCTCTGACAGCCCCGTTATAATATCTTCTTGCCGAGGCTATATCGTCCTCTATCTTCACTATGCGCTCGCTGAGGTCGAGATAGCTGTCACTCGCCTTGAGGTCAGGATATCCCTCGGCCACGACGAGTATGGATGAGATGGCGTCAGAGATGCTTGTCTCGCTGTCGAGGGTCTTGCTGAGGGATGTCGCACGGCCTCTTCTGGCCACGGTATCCTCGAGCACCTTGGCCTCATGCTCTGAGTATGCCTTGACGACAGAGACGAGGGCGGGGAGGAGGTCGAAGCGTTTCTTGAGATACACATCCATCGTGGCGAAGGCCTCCCTGACCTTATTGCGCGATGCCACAAGGGTGTTATACATGAATATCACGGCGGCAAGGACGGCTGCCACGACGATTGATATGATGACTGTCTGCATGATGGTATGTGTTTTGGGGGTAAGTTAT
>JBJEAW010000150.1:0-2067 GCA_051869435.1 Prevotella sp.
AGAAGCAACAGCAGCCTAAGCAGGAGCAAAAACAGTCTCAGCCTAAGCAGGAGCAGAAGCAGCCCCAGCCTAAGCAGGAGCAAAAACAGTCTCAGCTTAAGCAGGAGCAACAGAAGCAGCCCCAGCCTAAGCAGGAGCAGAAGCAATCCCAGCCCAAGCAGGAGCAGAAAGAGACAAAGACGTCAGCTTTACCGCCCGCCCCACAGTCTGACAGCATAGCGCCAGATAGCAAGAAGACAGAGCAGAAACCCGTGCGCAGGACATCGAGACGTAAGAAAGCGGGCGGAGCACAGAGTGCGACAGACACTGTCACTGACACCGCCACCCAAGAGCCTGTATCAGAAAAAGAGTAGAGGCTGAGTTTGCCTGGCCCCCCACTGACCAACGGGAAGTAATGAACGTTTTCGTTAAGCCAGATGAGCAATGATGAGCTTGCTCAATCATTGCCATGGCGAGAAAACAACTGAATTTATTCGAACGAAGGCGAAGCCCACCCCCCGTACAGACTGGAATAATCCAGACACAGTAACAAACGCTTATCCACCTCTAATGATGTTGATATATGGGAAGAAACAAATACTCACAGCATGAGATAGACATTATAGCCATGCTTCTACGCAAGAAGAACGCCGGGACACGTTTCCAGCAGAAGATGATACGCCATCAGCTGCGCACAAACTTTGAGTTTAACATCTCTGACTTCAACACCCCCGGCAAGGCTTTCGGCCCTGAAGAGCTGAAAGCCGCCATAGAGCGGCGGGCCATCACCATCCTTGATGCTGCCACCATCGAGGCCATGAAACAGAAACGGCAGCGTGATCGTGAGCGGGACGCCGAGCGCACTGTGCAGGAGGCTATCGCTAACGGAGAACAGACCGACTGGAAAGAGGCCCTCAGAGAATGGGAGGCATACAAGGAGAAAGACGAATGACGCTCCTCACCCCCACCATCCGGTAAATATGACATGGCCCTGAAAAGTTTAAATGCAAAACTTTTCAGGGCCACGTAATGTATTGATGATTCTATTGCCCAGCTTTTACTGATTCTGTCTGTGTGGTGTTGGAGAGGAAACATCCCTCCTCATGCGAGGATATTATGCCTATTGCCTGCATGTATGAGTATATGATTGTGGTGCCCACGAATGTCATGCCTCGCCGGCGCAAATCGGCCGAGACCATGTCAGAGAGCAGGGAGCGGGTGAGCCCCCGCTCATGAATCGTCCGCCCCTCTGTCCAATGCCATATGTACTTGTCGAACGAGCCGTATTCCCTCTGTATGCCGATGAACGCCCGGGCATTGGCTATCGCGGCACGTATCTTACGCTTGTTGCGTATGATGGCGGGGTCGCTGGCGAGAGCCATGACACGCTCCTCGCCGTAAAGGGCTATGACATTGTGGTCAAAGCCGTCGAACGCCGTCCTGAACGCCTCACGCTTGTTGAGGACACACTCCCACGACAGTCCCGCCTGGAATGTCTCGAGCAGCAGCATCTCATGGAGCTTCCTGTCGTCATGGACAGCGACGCCCCATTCCTCGTCATGGTATCTGACGTACACCGCATTGAGCGTATTGCACCATGAGCACCTTTTCTTTTCAGACATAGTAATATATGTGGATGGAGGGAAGTGGCGGTTGAGGGGGTTATACGTGGAGGATGACATCCTTGCCGAACGGTGCGAGCGACAGGCGCGCCATCTTGAAATGCTGACGCGCGAAAGGTATGCCAATGATGGTTATGAACAGCAGGAGGCCGAAGAATATGTGGACAAGCCATGCCCACAGTCCGCCAAAGACAATCCATATGACATTGAGCGGAATGGTCAGGCATCCTGAGGGATTCCGGCTCTCGCGCACCTCGGCGCCGAACGGCAGCAGACACAGCAACCCGAGCTTCATTGTCTGCAGGGCAACAGGAATCCCGACAATTGTCAGTGCCATGGCGAGGCTGCCTGTGAAGTAGCATAAGGCTGACTCCAGACCGCCACATATCCACCAGATGATGTTTCCAAGTAGTCCTTAATTCCGCAACTTAGTTGTTAGTAATTTTTTTTAAGTGCCTGGGCAACA
>JBJEAW010000151.1:0-9008 GCA_051869435.1 Prevotella sp.
TTAAAGCGGGGACATGAGATGACTACACATCATCCCATGTCCCCGCTTTACTTGTCAGCCCACCTACACAGAAGATACACGCCACGCATTTCCACACATCTGCATCATGCTTCAGAACGGGTAGCCGATGGCAAAGTTAAGACACTGCCCTTTTGAGAAGCTTGGTATGTTGAAATATCCCGAACGGCCGGTGTCATACGGCGCGTGTACTATGAATCCCCAGTCGAGGCGTATGACGAAGAAGTCAAGGTCATAGCGTATGCCGACGCCTGCCGATACAGCGATGTCATTGGCAAAACGCCTCAGCCTGAAGACTCCATTCTCCGCATACATACCAGTCTCCTGCATATGCGACGCGTCGAACGAGTTTTCTTCTGATATGCCGCTCTTCTCTGACCTGCTCTTTACGTCCCACACATTGCCCATATCGACAAACAAAGCTCCATATAGTGACCCGAACAATCGTGGTCTGTACTCCAGACTCGCCAGCAGCTTCAGGTTGCCGTTGGCGAGGAGATACATAGCGTCCTTATTGTCATAATACGATGCGCCCGGGCCGACAGCACGTGTGGAGAATCCCCTCAAATCGTTTGCGCCACCCATGTAATACCTCTCAGAGAACGGGGTGTAGGTCGAGTTGCCGTAAGGGTGGACATATCCCGCGAAGGCATGTGCCACAACCTTATTATAAGGCGATGTCATCCATGCTTTCCTCCATTCTGCCTCCACTTTGAGATATTGTGAGAAAGATGTCCTGAAGAGCTTTTTCTCTTTCTCGTTCCATCCGTCGCCTCCTATTGTCTTGCAGAGATTGGCAAAGGCTCCCGCCTCTGTCAGTGTCAGCGTCAAGGACATAGGGTTACGCTCTCCCTCCTTAGACATATAGGTATATGAGTATCTGATTTTTGGTATGAGGAGGTTCTTGTTCGCCACCTGCATATACACAGACTTGGATATCAGCTCCTTATAAGCCTCCTGCATTTTTCCGACATAGCTATAGTCGAGTGTGAAAGGCGAGAAGGTGTGTCTCACGTTCTCTGTCGGCTGGAGATTGTACAGCAGCTCTGCCGACAGTATGTTACGCATGAAGAATCCTGTCCTGTTTATTGTCTGGAACGACACTCTGGTCAGAGTTGTCGGCGGTATATACCATCTTCTTCTCTTCTTCATGAAATTCGGCACAAGGAGACGTGGCATCTCTAACGACACGTCTGCTGTTATGTCATAGTTTGTCGCGCTTCCTCCCGGCGTGTTCCCCACGGCAAAGTCGGCATTGGCATTGACATTGAAGCTCAGCAGCTCTGCTCCCCTGAAGGCATTGCGTTTGGCAAAACTCATGCCGACGCCGGGGCCGCCACGGCCTGATGTCTTGTGGGTATAGTTAGCCATCACGGTGAAGTCATACGGTTTGTCGAGCACACAGTCGATGAGCATATCGAGCGAGTCGCTGCGTGGAGTCATATTGATATCCACCGACGAGAATATCCCCTTTGTTGTCAGTCTCGAGAGCGACTCTCTCAGTTTCTCCTGCGAGAAGACGCTGCCAGGGAAAATCTGCATGTCCTGTAACAGCACTCTTGGCCTGAGAGGAGGTCTGAATGTCTTCTTCCAGTTCTCGCGTGTTATCTTCGTCGTCCCGTCCCCGGTCGTCTTTGGCCGGTTCGCATACTCGATAGTGAAGCGTCTCCAGTTTAGAGTGTCGTTTGTGACCTCTCTCATCTCACGTCTCAGCCTGATGATAGTTTTCCCCACCACCCAAGGTCGCTCTGCCTCCTCTGGCAGAGAGTCAACCTTGCATAGCTGCAGGCATACTCGCCCGGGGGTGCGCACCGTATCAGCGAGATATGTCAGATATGACTGCTGGAAATAATAATAACCGTTGTCCTTGAAAGCGTTATAGACCCTCACACGCTCTGCGTCAAGGTCAGCCACTGAGAATGGCGCTCCCTTTTTGATTATCGATGGCGACGAGTGGATTATGCTGTTCTCTTGTTCTGTGAATCCGGTATATGATATGCTGTCGATAGTGAACAGCGGTCCGGTATCCACAGTATATTTCAGCTTTGCAGTATGAGGTCTTGATACTGAGTCACGATGTGTCGTGGTGTTCTTTCCGTTTATCACCTCATAATCAACATTTCCCCTGAAATATCCCCTGTTCTGCAAGACGTTCTCTGCAACAGAGACTCTCAGCTCAGGATTCACATCGGACATGACAACAGGAGCCTTTCCAAATGTTTTCTGCACCCATCCGCCCACGCCTTTACCACCGTCTTTCGTGTCGAAAGCGTTGTATATCCATAGCGCGTACGGTATGGTGCGATGGTATGACGACCCGAAGAACGCGCCATTCGGCGCACATGCTATAGCGGCCTCTATCTCCTCCTGTGTCTCGAGATAGTGGCTGGCCTCACGGTTTCCGTTTGTCTTCGGCGTGTTATATTGTGTCGCCTTCATGCCCGTATATAACACCTCTCCCGGCTCGAGCGATGATGTCTGCGAGCAGGCTGTGATTATCAGGAGCGCTATGGCGTATATGAGAATTCTATGCATATTCCTTGTTCTTCTGGTGGGTTGTTGTTATAGGCTGTCACGAGGTGTGTCGGGGGATGCTGTCTCCCGCCTTGTCGTCAGCGCCGTATGGTGTCGGCGGGGATTGTGTCCTGCACTGTCTTCTTTGCCGCCCCGCTGCTGAAGCTGAAGATATCCTTGAAGTTCTGGAGCTTTCGCTTCCACATATATCCTGCGCCATACTGGTCGAGATATCCCTCAAGATAATCATACACATCATGCTTATAGAAGAGTCTGAGATACTGGTTTGAAGTGTCAGACAGCCTGTACTGCATCTCAATATTGTCGAAGAATGACGGTGTCTTGCCATCATTCTGCGTTCCCGTGGATATCTTTCCGCCTACAGCGACAGAGACACGGTTGTTCCAGAAGCGTTTGGCAAACTTGAATGAGTAGTCCATCGACATAGTGCCGTCGGCCCTTGTGTTGTTCTCAAGTCCGATGGAGAGGTCGAGGGTCTTCAGTGCCGCTCCGGCTATGTTGTTTATCTCCTGTTGTAGGAACGAGCTTAGCGCGGAGTTCATAGTCACTCCGGCCGTGTTCGTGTCGGCGAGATACATGCCTGTTGTCAGCATGGTCACAGCGAGCTTGCCCCGTTCCTCAAGCGACATTCTCGACAGGGCGTCGTTTACCTGCTGGTCCTCAGGGGCCGATATGATGAATTCGAGCCCCATGTCCTGCAATGTCTTTGATATCGCCACGCCACATGTGAAGTTCACTGTCCTGCTCTGTCCGTCCTCGGCCACTGTCGCCCTGTTCTGCTCTGTCGCGGTGATATTAAGCCTTGGGTTCATGATATCTCCGGCAAACTCTATGTAGCTGTCCTCTGATATGGTGAATGTCTTCAGCGGGATGACAGGCAGAGAATATTTCATCTCGCCCTGGGCTATGGTATATCGTCCTGTCATCGACAGCTTGTCTGCGGCATATCTCATTCTAAGGTCTCCGCTTCCCGTTATGTCGAGATAGTTCGTGTGGTTGGTGTTCATCCAGCATGTTATGTGCGAGCCCGCCATGACGCTTATGTTCAGGTTCACGTCTATGCCATCCACCGTCGGTAGCACTGTCGGCGGTGTCTGCGGCTGTGTGAAGTCGGTGAACCTTACCAGCTCTTTCAGCCGGTTGTCTGTCGTGATAGGCGAGTCGCGCAGTATGTAGTAGAGGTTTGTAGAGGGAAGCACATCGAGCTTCGCCCTCACCGCCAGATGATCTACAGGACCCTTTATCGACGAGTAGAAGTTGACATAAGCCTTGCCGTAAGCCTCTGAGCGTCTGTTCTCCTTAGCGTTTATGATGAGTATATTCTCTCCCCTCACACCGAGGTCCACCGTCATGTTCGACAGCTCCTGCATATCACAATATCCGTTCACTGTCAGCGGCTTCTTGTTCGAGTCATAGAAGGCGAAGTCTGAGAATAATATCTTTGAGTCTTTAATCTCGACAGGGGCTTTGTCTATCTCCAGCTCCACTCCGTATGGTAGAGATATCAGCTTGGCATCGCCGAGATACATCTCTCCGTTCACCACAGGAGCATCGACAGTACCCTTTACGGTCAGTGTTCCACGTCCTGTCCCCGCGAATCCGATTATCTGGTCGGGTATGAATCCGTTGATGATGTCCATCGGTGTGTCGTTCAGTGTCACCTCAGCGTCTATATGGTCAATGGTCCCGAACCTGTATGTCCCGACTATCGCTGCCACCTCCCTGCCGTCCTTGAGGAGAATGCCATCCACATGGTGTGAGCCGTCCTGCTGTGGCATATATACAATCTCTGTCGAGATATTGCCCATCGGGCATCCCTCATACACAAGGTCACGCGTGCTGATGTCTCCCGAAATAGACATGGCGTCAGGCTCCATGACGAAGTGGAAGTCACCGTCGAGCACTCCCGTCACACTCGGCGTGTAAGGCAGAATGGAGAGAATGCCGGCTATGTCAAGCTGGTGGACAGAGAATGTGATATCCTGCAGGGCAGCGGCGTTCTCGTCGTCGGTATATATCTGGACACCCGTACCGTCGTCGGCCACAAGCTTCACATCGGCCGACACTCTCATGTCACGTGTCATGGTGACATGGTTGTCCTTGTTTGGGGTGAAGGCTCTATATCCTAATATCTGTTTCCTGTCAGCTATGGCCATGCGTATTCCGTCGGGCATCATCATCGCCTCCAGCCCGAGGTCTATGCCCCGTCTTCCGTTTGCGTCGTCAATGGTGAGGTCCATTGTCGTTCCGTTAGGCTTCATCTCTCCCGCCAGCAGCGCCTTGAAGGTGTATTGCGGATTCTTCTCGCCGTTCTCCACGGCGAGCGTATAGTTGGTGTTGTCATCGTCTGATGTCACATCGAGCCTTATAGCGTCGAGCTGCAGCCCCTCCATCTTCAGCGTGTCGAGCGCCATGGTGCCGTTGATGCCCTCTATCGGCGAGGTCTTCACGTTGGCGTATATCGACGCGAACTGGTAGCCCATCCTCTGTGCCAGTCTTGCCATGGTGTTATCTGTCCCGGAGCTGAGGTATATGTCAGCCACGGGGAGCTTCCTTCTGAGTGCCATCTCGTCTATGACACGCTCTGCTATCTGCCGGTTTATCTCCCTCGTCATTGTCTCTGACAGCGATGCCAGGCGCGCGACACCTCCCTTGGCGTCCATGCGCAGGTGGAAGTCTCCACAGTCCACAACGGCATGGGTCGTGTCAGGATGGGTCATGATGTCCAGCTCTATATCGTCAGGATGGAAGACACTTGCAGAGTCTGTTATCCTAATGTCAGAGACATGACCCATGACGACATAGTTCTCCTTCATGTCCATATCGATGTCTAGGTGTCCGCAAGCTCCTATCGACAATGGTATCTTCGTAAGCCTCAGGGCATAAAGGTCAATGTTCTTTATGTCCGCGCCGACTGTCGCCTGTATCTTCTTCTTGCTCAAGAGGGCGTCAAGAACGATGTCACCATCAAGGATTTTGTCCTGCGCCTTGATGCTCGCACGTGCCCTGCCGTTTGCGAGAGTAACGTCGGCCATTGCCCCAGAGAGGTCATAGCCTGAATATCTGAACGCCCCCACCCTCGCCTTGGCGGTCATCACCGTACTTGGCGAGAAGGGGTCATAGCCCCGCCCCTTGACATCGATGCTCCCGGTGAAGCGTCCCATGCCATATCCAGGCATGAAGCGGTTGATGTTCAGACGGTTGACACTGAGCCGCGCGTCGTAGGCCATGGTGGCGGCATTGAAGTGGGCCGAGCCTGTCACGCTGCCGTTGCCTCCCGCCGCAGTGAGCCTCATCCTCGCGTCGGCCATCATGCTCTCCGGCTTGTCCAATGACAGGACAGTGGCGTCAACAGCGGCGGAGGCAAGACCAGGGACATCAGCCCTCACGTCTCTCAACACCATGCGCCGCATGTTTCCGCTCAGCTCTCCACATAGCGTTGCTGGCTTCTGAGGCCATTGTCTCATGATCTCCTTCGGAATCATATCTCCGGCAAAGAACGCCACGTCAGGCTTGCCTATGCTCATGTCTATGCCTGCCTGCATCGTACCGGGGCTGTTCTCGTCGAATGTGTTCATGTCAAGGTCAGCCCATCCCTTCACAGCCGACCATGGTGTCCTCACGTCGAGTCCCCTGACATGAATGCTCAGAGAGTCCATCCTCACGTCTGCCACTGCCGATGATATCCTGAATCCGCCGTCGCCTGTCTCTCCGAGAGCCGCCACGCCTTTCCCTGGTTTTGGCAGACGGAAGTCGGGCCACAATGTCGTATTGCAGCTTCTTATCTTCATGGCTATGTCCGGTGACGCCAGATACAGGGAGTCAATGCCGAGATTAAGGCGTGATGCGGATATATGGTTGGGGTCGAACCCTTTCTGTTTTACTGCGAAGCGGTTGTCGTATGCCACATCGATATTCCGGACATCGATGGCGGCAATCTGATATATGGCGTTATAAAGGTCGAAGTACCCGTCTCTCACCTCAACCTTGTCAATATCCACCTCAGCATTGATTGTGTCTCCCGGCATGTGCACCATCACCCTCGACCTCTGCACGTCGAGCGTCATGAGGCGTATCTTCCATGGTGTCTTTGTCTGCGTCGTGTCCTCCTTGGCTGTGTCGGCGAGACATATATCGAGATTGGCATCGTCCATGACAACCTTGTCAAGCAGCAGAGTGTCTTGCTTGAGGTCTATGCCGTGGCTCGTGACGAGAGCATGGCCGACGAATCCCTTCACCCTGACGTCAGGAATCATTGTAGCTGTATTCATCGCCACACTGTCCATCTGCATGATGTCAACATTCACCTGCCCCTTGAACAGCGGTCTCATCTGCACCTCACAGATAATGCTTCCGGCGTTCATGATGGTGTCGCGCCGCTGTGGTATAGTGTCGTTAGGCTTTACCGCCCTCACCCCGTTCACCTTCAGGTCGAGCGGGAACCTCAGCCTGACATCACGCACAGTCACCTCCATGCCCATTTGTTCTGAGGCATAGCCAGCAGCAAGACCCACCGCCCACCGTTGCACGGGTGGACAGTAAAGAAGAATGGCGAGCAGCATGAAGAGCACGAAAGGCGATGCTATCACAGCCAATATGGTGTATAATGTTTTCCTTCCCATATATCCAATACAATCGTGAATACCGGCAAAGTGTCAGCTATCTGTCATACACAAACCTTGTCGCATGACATAAGCCGGACATATTGCCGACAGATTATCAGCATGGCATCACAATGGCAGGAGCATGCCCCGTGTGCCACACATTAATATATGCAAAGATAATGTTTTTCGCCAATACGTGCAAGTGTTTTCAGAATTAATAACAAAAGACGCTCTGAAAACAAACATCAACCTGTATGATAAGATACCCACAGATGGTTCTCATTCTTCACACGGATGTTATCGTTTTTTCACACGGATGTCCGCAGACGATGCGGATGTTTATTTATCACACGGACGACACGGATGTCCACGGAGTTATTTTCTTTCTATTTCAATATCGCATGTCTGAAGAGTCGTCCGTGGAAATCTGTGTGATAAAATAACCTCCGTGACCGTCCGTGGGCATCCGTATGATTAAGAAAATCCGTGACAATCCGTGGGCACCCGTGGGCACCCGTGTGATTAAGAAAATCCGTGACAATCCGTGGGCACCCGTGTGATTAAGAAAAAATCCGTGACCGTCCGTGGGCATCCGTGTGATTAAGAAAAAATCCGTGACAATCCGTGGGCACCCGTGTGATTAAGAAAAAATCCGTGACCGTCCGTGGGCATCCGTGTGATTAAGAAAAAATCCGTGACCGTCCGTGGACATCCGTGTGATTAAGAAAATCCGTGACCGTCCGTGGGCATCCGTGTGATTAAGAAAATCCGTAACCGTCCGTGGGCATCCGTGTGATAAGAAAATCCATGACCGTCCGTGGACATCCGTGTGATTAAGAAAACAACCACCGTGCGAAGAAAAAAACTAATCACCCGTGTGACAATTGAGTTATAGCCTGCCACAGTCTGTCGTCAGGCACACCGGCCGTGACATCGATGACAGCCTTAGAGACAGGATGCACAAACTCCACCCGGCGGCTCATCAGAGATATCGACCCATCAGGATTGCTGCGTGGCGCGCCATACTTCAAATCGCCCTTGATAGGACACCCCATCGCCGCCAACTGACACCGTATCTGGTGATGTCGCCCTGTATGCAGCCTAACCTCCAGCAGCCAATACCTGTCGCTGTGGCCTATCGTGCGGTAGTCCAGCACAGCATGTTTCGCCCCGTTCACCTCATGGTCATGACAGTAGCTCTTGTTCTGGCGTTCGTTACGTGTTATCCATCCCTCAAGTCTGCCCTCGGGGCGCTGTGGCGGGCGGCATACGATGGCCCAGTAAGTCTTCTTCACCTCATGTGTCTGGAACATCTTATTCAGTCTCGCCAGGGCCTTCGATGTCCTTGCGAACACCACGAGCCCCGACACCGGTCTGTCGAGACGGTGGACCACGCCGAGGAACACAGCCCCCGGCTTCTGGTATCTTTCTTTGATATACAGCTTGACAATATCAGAGAGAGGCACATCGCCAGTCTTGTCGCCCTGCACGATTTCGCCGCTCTTCTTATTGACAACAATCACATGATTATCCTCGTAAACGACCTCCATAATTCTTCTGTTTCCTTGGGTGGGGTACTACGTGTCACCACCATAATGACATTCATTTTTAGTAATTCAGCCTCCGCTCCAGCACCCTGCTGTTATCTCGTCCCACACATCCATGACTGTTTTTCATACGGATGACCACAGAGGGGAATCCCACAGATTCCATAAGTTGGACGCTTCCCACAGATTTACACAGATGTTATGAAATGAGACACACACCTCTTATCATAAATAATGTGCGAATAGTCGTAAGGGATGTTCTATAAATTAAACGATTAATAATCAACGTATTAGTTGCATATTT
>JBJEAW010000152.1:0-36529 GCA_051869435.1 Prevotella sp.
CACCGACATCGAGTCGCACATCCTCTTTGACAATCATCTTTCTGCCATTGTCAGCGTGAGCCATCCGCTTGCCAAAAAGGACAAGGTGACGCTTGACGACCTTGCCAAGTATGACATCGCCTTGCCGTCGAAAGGCTTGCAGGCGAGAAATGCCTTTGACAGGTTGGAGGAGAATTATCACGCACGCTTTCATGTGAGGATAGAACTCAACGAGGTCAATATCCTGCTGAAACTTGTCAGGCAGAGTATGCTTGTAGGCTTCCTTGCAGAGGCCACCACATACGATACCGATGGAATCAAGGCGATACCAATTGATTGCCCTGAGAATGAGATGCAAGGCTGTGTGCATACCTTGCGCAACACATATCGCAAACATTCGATGCTTGAATTCATCAAGATGCTCAGCGAGGCTAATGCCGTGAAGGAGAGAGTGAAGGATTGGATAAGATAGTCTTGACAACATTTGGCTTTCTTCTGAAAAGAATTATGCCATAGTTAAAACGGCTTAAAATAATATAATAAGATGGTTTGAAATAAATCTATTTCAAACCATCTTATTATATTTGCAGACAAATCAGAGTAAGAGCATTATGGATATACCTTTTGTATATGGAAAGATTGCCGACGGCATGAATTTCACTGACCGTGAGGAGGATTCCAAGAAGTTGAAGAACAATCTTCTTGGACTTGTCAATACTATAATAATTTCTCCGCGCAGATGGGGGAAGACATCATTGGTCAGCCACGTGCTTGAGGATATCAAGCAGGACAGAGATTACCTTATATGCAAGGTTGACATATTCAACTGCCGCACGGAGGCACAGTTTTATCAGACATACGTGAATGCTATACTGGCAGCATCGTTCACCAAAATGGATGAGTTCATAATTGCTGCAAAGAGATATGTCGGCACCTTCGGACCTAAACTATCTCTCAGCGACAGCAGTATGAAATACGAATTGGCGTTTGGAATTGACTTCAAGGACAAGCAATATTCCTTTGACGAGATTCTCGACTTGCCGCAAAAGGTAGCTGAGGAAAAGGGAAAGAAATTTATTGTGTGCATAGATGAATTCCAGAATGTCAACTCGTATGACGATTCTTTGGGATTCCAACGGAAACTGCGCTCGCATTGGCAGATGCACAACAGGGTGGGGTATTGTATGTTTGGAAGCAAGCGTCATATGCTTCTCGACATCTTCAGCAACTATGAGATGCCGTTCTATAAATTCGGCGACATGATGTTCTTGGACAAAATATGTCAGGAGGAATGGGTGAGATACATCACCCGAAGATTCGGTGACACGGGGAAGCGTATCTCTGATGATGACGCGTCGCTCATTGCCCAGTTGGTGGAATGTCACCCTTATTACGTACAGCAACTCGCACAGCTGACATGGCTTCACACCATGGAGACATGCGACACCACTACAGTTAAGTCTGCGTTTGATTCGCTTGTCAACCAGCTCAGTCTCTTGTTCAGCAATATCATCGACAACCTGACAGCCAAGCAGATAAGTTTTCTGCAGGCTGTGGCGAATGGCGAGAAAAACTTCTCGTCGCGCAAAGTCCTTGCAAAATACGACCTCGGCACCTCTGCCAATATCAAGAACCTGAGGAAAGCTCTTCTGGACAAGGACTTGATAGACATACTTCCCGACGCAACTGTAATCCAGGACCCGGTGTTCGCATATTGGCTGAAAACAGAGTATTGAGAATGATATTTTATGAATTGCCAATATTCGTTCTATGAGCCTGCTACACAAAGTCGGAGAGACAAGGCGCCAATTGTTATCGGTGGATGTCGTCTATGCGGCAAGACATTCTCTGTGCTTTACTTTGCGCGTAAGAACTATGGTAATGTCGGGCTGTCTGGTATGGTTGCTGTCTTGCCTTTGTATATGGCGCTCATGTCGAAATGACATATTTGCTTGATGGTGGAGCCGTAACATCCACAAGCCCATCTGCCGTAAACCACCTTCAGGCGGGTGCTGGCACTGCGTCTTATGATATACATGCCATCAGAGCCATGGCCGCCTCATTGAGGCGGGCCATGGCTCTTGTCGGTATGTATCATCCGCTGTGGTGTCAGAAGTTCAGGTATGTCTTCACGAGCAGCTCGCGCGGGCGGAGGGATGTCGAGACTATGCTTGTCGATGTGGCATAGAGATAGCGGCGTGTGAACTCTTTCTGCCCGAAGATGTTGCTGAGTGTCGCTGTCACCTCTATGCGCCTCGACTTGTACCCGACGGAGATGTCAGAGAAGAATGTTGTCGGGAAATCATTCGTGTCGGCATGGTACAGCTCGTTGGTGAGAGTCACAATCCATTGTCCCGGCATGAGGCGTGCCGTGAGGCTGTGTGTGAAGCATGTGTTGCGGCCAGAGCTGAGGCTATTGTCGCTGAGGCATACATTGCGCGACGATATCACCGTGCTGCGCGCGTCGGCCGAGAATATGTCTGATGCCAGCAGCGACACGTTCAGCTCGCCGCTGACAGAGCGCATCGCGTAGTCGGTAAGCCTGTCCTGAAGCAGGATGGTGTTGCCCATGGACGTGTAGCCGCATTTCAAGCCCACATTGAAGTGGCCCATGAACATCGCCTTGTCTATGCCTCCCGAAAGGCTGTAATATGTGTTGTCGGCTTTCTCGCCGGCCATGGTGAGCGTATATACACTGCCTTCCATGCCGCCCTTGAAGACAGGGCTGTCTCTCATGAACGACGCGGTGAGGTGGATATTGGCAAAGAGGCCTGCGAGCGGATTGGCGTATTTCATGCTCATCCTTATGTCGTCGCGTCGCGTGTAGTCGGCCTCACAGCCGTATCTCACCATGTTTATGTATGACGTGTAGTAAGGCATGGCCATGAGATACCTCATAGGGTAGGGCGAGAGCGTATGGCTATATGACGCCGACATGTCGGTCATGCCTGAGGGTTTGTAGCTGAGGCTCGCCCGTGGCTGTAGCGTGATGTCATTTGTCGCGCCCCCTCTCCATGTGTTGTTGAGATATGTCACAGGCATGTGGCAGCTTATGTCGAGCACGCCTCTGCCATAGCTGATGCCCGGCTCTATGCTGGCCTGGAGACGCTGGGCGTGGTCACGCCACTCCTCTCCCTCCATCTTTCTCTCCATCTCCTGCCGGGCATACCGCACGCTGGCAGCGTACGACACCTTGAACGACGCTATCCTGTGGCTGAATCCTGTTGACATGCTCATGCGCTTTATGTCGAGGTTGAGGCCCTGCTGTGTGTTGTCGAGCAGGCTCAGGCTGCCTGGCATATACTGCCACAGCAGCGCCGCGTCGATGTTCACCATCTTGTCCTTGCTGAGGCTGTGGCGGTAGCGGAACGAGTCGTCTATGGAACGGCTCCGCGGTTCGGCGTGCTGGGTTGTGTTGTCCCCGTTCAGTGATGTCGCCGCGTATGATGTGTTCCAGTTTATGCTGCCCCTCATGACGTTGTCGATGTATGTCGATATCCCGTTCATGCGGTATTGCATCTCTATCTTCGCCTCGCGTCTGTACTTGTCGGCCATGGCGTCTTCGTCTGTCATGGGGTTGCCGTCGATGTCTGTGTGTATTGTCTTGCGGCTGTTATGGCCTATGGTGTTGTCATACAGGTATATGGCCTGGAGGCGTGTTGTGGCGTCTCGGCCCGATTTCAACAGCCAGTTTGTCGCGGCTATGTGTGTCGAGTTCATGCTGTAGCGGTGGGCTGCGAGGCTTGGCGAGCCTATGCTTATGTCGCTTATGACCGGCTGCTCAGGCTCTATGCTGTACTCGGTGTTGGTGAGGTCGCTCACTTCGTGCTGTATGTCGCGCCCTGTGTTGGCGGTCTTGTACATTGTCAGCGTCTGCTTCCTTCGCCCGAAGAGCATCGCCACAGCCCTTGCGTCGCGCAACACTTTCTCACAGTCGCCCGCCTGGAGTGTCGTGCCTGCCCCAGCGTCCAGTGCCCCGTTCCATACGTTCTTGGCGTCGTCGGCGAGCACGATGTTCACGGCTGCCTGCTCTGAGAAGATCTTCCCCCGCATCATCTTCACAGGCTGGTGGTGTCTCAGTATCTCCACACGCTTCACCTTGACAGCCTGAAGATTCTCTGACACCATGCTGTATCTGCCTCCCATGAGGTCCATGCCCTCGACGTAGAATTTGTTTATGGGTTTGTCCATATATTTTATTACGCCGTTCTCCTCTACTGTCACTCCGGGCATGTGGCTTATGACATCGGCTATCGAGCGGTCTTGCTTCTGCTTGAAGAGGTTAACGGTGTATGACAGGGTGTCGCTGCGCTGGTGTATGCCGCGTGTCCTTACCGTCACCTCACGTATCTCAGTCATCTCCTCTGCCATCCTTATTCTCTGCCCGTTCCTGAATGTCGTGCATCCTACGGTCACCTTTCTGTATCCCAGCATGGTGAATGTCAGCCTGTCACACGTCTTGCCCTCTGCTACCGTTATCGTAAAACGTCCCTTGCTGTCAGTGAATGTGTATGCCGCTATGCTCTTGCCGTTGTATGCCATGACCGACACATGGTCGATAGGGGCATTCGTCGAGCTGTCGCACACGACACCCTGAAAGGTTGTCTGTGCGTGGGACGCTGACGGCACTATGGCCGGCAACATAAGCATTAGGAGGATAGAGAGAAAATGCTGCGCGCTATGTTCTTTCTTCATGTTCGTGTGGGTCATGGGTCATTATGGCGGTTGTCAGTATCTCTCGATAAGGCATGCCGTATATTTCTGCTTGCTCTTCACGACGCCCCCTCTTATACCGTCAAACCCTGTCAGTTTCAGGAATGCTTCCTCGTCTTCCACCTCCAGGATCTTCATTTTCTGCACTTTCTGTGGTGTTGATTTGATTGTTTGCACTCGCCAGTTCTTCATGGGTTCGTTGAGATTGTTCTTTATCCCTATACACTCAAAGCGGAACTGATGTTTAGTCTCCTCAGCAAAAAGAATCATGCCTGGCAGCCCATCGAGTTTCCATGGTCCCTCGCTTATGGGAATCTCTGGTGTGAACCATGCTGTCCATGTCCTTCCCCTGAAGGTGCATGTAGCTTTGTTGCAGTGATATCCGAGTATGACAGTGTCGCCCTCTTCAATCTTCCATCCCTTGTCTGCAATATCCTCGACATATTCATGAGTCTTCCCGCCAAGGTTTGTATAGTATGACAGCTTGCCCTTTGCGGGATGGTTCTTGATTAAATCCTCAAGGAATGCGCTAATAGGATACTGGTTCCATGCTGCTATAATATCGTTAGTGTTCCCTCCGTGTGCCTTCACGCTGTCGGCTATCTCATTTTTTATATAATCCCATCTTGGAACGAAATGAACCTTGTTTGTGCCAATGTCGAGATTTATCTCGTCTTCATACTGCCGGAGCTCATTGCTTCTATGGAAGCTCGTCAGATAGTGAAATCTTGTCTTGACTGTATCCACAACCTCGTATTGGGTATAGGCTTGTGTAGCCGAGAATGCCAAAGACTGGATTGTGAGGATTATAAAACGTCTTGTCATTGTAGTTGTGTCTTCGATGTTAGTATAGTCTCATGCACTTACTTCTTCGTGGCTTATCCCCTCAGACATAATAATCTATATAGATATATGCTGAGGGGATATGTACGGTTAAGGGCTTTTCATATCGTGACATATATGTCGTTGCCCAGCATTGTCAGTTAAGGATTGTTTGAGACGTTCTCGTCCTGACCGGTCTGCTGGTTCTGGTTGCCACCGTTGTTCTTGATTTCTTGTGCTCCAGATTATAGTCTCGTGTGATGCATGGAAGTTGTCAGTATCTCTCGATAAGGCATGCCGTATATTTCTGCTTGCTCTTCACAACACCCCCTCTTATACCGTCAAACCCTGTCAGTTTCAGGAATGCTTCCTCGTCTTCCACCTCCATAATCTTCATTTTCTGCACTTTCTGTGGAGTTGACTTGATTGTCTTCACATGCCAGGTCTTCATCGGTTCGTTGAGAGTGCTCTTTATCCCGATACACTCAAAGCGGAACTGATGTTTAGTCTCCTCAGCGAAGAGAATCATGCCTGGCAGCCCGTCGAGTTTCCATGGTCCCTCGCTTATGGGAATCTCCGGTGTGAACCATGCTGTCCATGTCCTTCCCCTGAAGGTGCATGTCGCCTTGTTGCAGTGATATCCGAGTATGACAGTGTCGCCCTCTTCAATCTTCCATCCCTTGTCTGCAATATCCTCGACATATTCATGAGTCTTCCCGCCAAGGTTTGTATAGTATGTCAGTCTGTCCCTTGTGGGGTGGTTCTTTATCATATCCTCAAGGAAACTGCTTATTGGATATGGTCCCCACGCTGCTATGACATCGTTTGTGCCCCCTCCGTGTGCCTTTACGCTGTCGGCTATCTCCTTTTTCATATATCTCCATCTGGAGCCAAAAAGGACTTTTTTTATTCCAATATCTAAATTCATCTCCTCCTCGCGCTGATCAAACTCATTTCTTGTATGGAATCTCATCAGATAGTGGAGTCGTGTCTTGACTGTATCCACAACCTCGTATTGGGCATAGGCTTGTGTAGCCGAGAATGCCAAAAACAGGATTGTGAGGATTATAAAACGTCTTATCATTGTAGTTGTATCTTCGATGTTAGTATAGTCTCATGCATTTACTTCTTCGTGGTCTATCCCCTCAGACATAATAATCTATATAGATATATGCTGAGGGGATATGTACGGTTAAAGGTTTTTCATATCGTGACATATATGTCGTTGCCCAGCATTGTCAGTTACGGATTGTTTGAGACGTTCTCGTCCTGACCGGTCTGCTGGTTCTGGTTGCCGCCGTTTTTCTTGAGTTTCTCGCATTCCTCCATAAGTCTTATTTGCACTCGTCTTATCTCTTCCGGCGTCAACTCACGATCGTAAACCGCATTCTGAACTTCTTCACATGGAGCTACAACGACAGTAATTGTCGCGTTTGATGTCAAGCTGAACGCAGCAAACATTGCTGAAAATAAAATTTTCTTCATTTTTTCTTTGGTTGTTTAGTTGTTAATAGAAATAATTTGTGACAACGTTATCCGCTACAAAGTTACTATCTTGTTGGCCAATTCACAAGGTATTAGCCCTTTATTTAACATTGTTTTGCTATGCGCAATGAGCGGATATGTGCTTTATTTTTGTTGATACTTCTGATTAACTTGCGTTCTGTAAGTAAAAGGCTGTATTTGTTGTCCATGCGTAAAGTGAGGCTTTATGCCGTGAGAATTAGTACAAGCCGATTGGCGATACCGATTCTGATGATACTATTCTGATGCTTTTCCCGCAGAATCCTTGACTGTTATTCTGTTTGTGTCGTATCTCCGCGCCTGTTTTATGAATTCTGTGAGCGTGGCGTAAGCCGCAATAAACCAGACGTTTGTGTGCTTTCGGTGTTATTTGCGGCAGTCAGACGATTTGTAAAAGGTACTGGATGATGCGCTGAAAGGTACTGAATGAGCGTCTCAGGCAGTAGCCCTGACAGTTTATAATGGTATCAATGGGATGGAGGAAAAGCCCCGTACCTGTGTCGGAACATCAAGAAGCATTGCCAGCCTCACACCTTTCCACAATCTTTATGCTATAAACTCACCCTCCTGTCTCCTTTCTCGCCTGATGACCCCCGATGTATATATAGTATAGAGAAACTGTCCGGCTGGCATTCTCTTGACATGTGTGTATAAAATATTCCGTCCCCGTATGCGCCGTTACAGGCAGATATGAGGACGGAATGATATGTGGGATGTTGTGACGCTGATGCCTTCTGGCTAATTGTCAGCCAGCGAGCACGACGGTTATCTCTCCACTTTCACCTCGACAGGATGCTCTAATGTCAGCTTCCAGTCTTTCAGATAGCTGAACCACGCCTTGCTGTCGGCGAAACCGAAGGTCTCCATGTCGCATGTCACACTGAACCAGTATGTCAGCCGGTCAGACGGTGTCTGCACCAGAGCGACATAGGCCTGGTTGGGCAGAGACGGCTTGCCATCGGTGAAATGTGCGTCGCCACGGTAGTTCGCCTTAGGCACACAGACGGCGAGACCCACCGTGTGCTCGTCATAGACCTTAGGGTTGTTGCCGGCCATCGCTGTGCCCCAGCATCCCCTCAGGCCTGCCTTGTCCGTCAACTCCTCTGAGCCGACGATGTCTGTCACGCCTGTCGAGAGCATGAGGTCGGGGACAGGACGTGAGAAACGGACATCGACACAGACATCCCTATGGCCGGCATAAAGGATGTAGCGTGTCCTGACATCTACCGGGCGGCTCGTGGCTGTCATGCGCCACGCACGGTTGACGGTCTCTATGATAGCCCTGACAGGGCCGCTGCTGACCATCGTGTATGTGCGCGAGCGTACGTTCTCGTACATCACTGATGTCTTCCCGTCCCATCCGTGGAGCGTCCCGCAGCCGTATGTCGAGCCGGTATAAAGCACGTCGTCGCCAAAGGTGGTCGATTTCTGCTCCTTTGTCGGGTAGAACTGTGTCACGGGCAGCTCTATCTGTTTCTGGCGGTGGCCGTAGTAATCGACACTCTGGCGGTGGTCGGCATATATGCGGAATCCCACAAGCTCGCTCTCAAGGATAGGGCCGTGAGGGAAGATATACTGGTAAGGATTGCTTGCGGCGGGCACTGTGAGCGATGTGATGGGCAGGTGTTTGGGCGATTTCGGGTTGCGGTCGCGCATGGACAGCGAGGCGAAGGTGCGTGCCTCGTATGCCCGTGGCTGGCCCTCGTCGCTGAGGGTCACTGTGGCTGTCAGCCTCTCCATCTTCTTCATGTCTGTGACGAAGCACAGCTCGTCGGGTACGGCGTCATCGTCAAGGTCGTCAAGCTGGCAGGGGGTCTCCTGTCCGCCGATAGTGACCATGGCGCTGCTGACACCCTCGCGGCCGCCTATGGACGATAGGATGTCGGGGCTGAGCGTGGCGAGGTCGATGACGACAGGGACATCCTGGCGTGGGGAGGAGAGCGTGTTGCGCAGTGTCACCTTGAATGTTGTCTCTCTGGCTGTTGCTGTCGTGGCTCCTATGAGGATGAGGAGCAGAAGCGTTAGTGTGTTCTTTCTCATAGTGATTGTAAGATTATTTCTTGCGTGGTTGTTGTCTGTTGGTGGGGTGGACAAAGCCTCCACCGCCCTACGGCGTGTCTGTTCGTCACCTTCAGGGGTGTCTGATAGTGGCCGGGGTAGGGCAGGGGGATGGGCCATGCCATCTTAACACCCTCGGGCTACAGATATATAGCCATGCCTATCTGCCATCCCTTCAGCTTCCAGTTGATAATTTCACCGCCCTCTGACTCGCCTGCCGACGAGCAAGGGAATGTGTAGTTGGCCTTCACCTCTATCCTTTTCAGGAGCATAACGCCTATACCGGCATTCACCGAGATGTCTGCCGACTTCCATTTGTAGTTGTATTCTGTGACGCTCTTGTCGCCGATATTCCACGATATCTGCGGGCCGGCGAAGAGGAAGACGCTGGCGTTGTCGCCGAAACCGAAGCCTTTCCTGAGGTTGAGAGGTATAGAGATGGCCTTCCGTTTGAGGTTGGGGCCTTTGGCGTCTGTTGGGTAGTCGGCTGGGTCGAGATAGATGTCGGGGTCGGCCTCAAGCTGGTTGTAGAGCAGGGAGGCGTCGATGTCGAAGCCCAGGGGCAGCCCCACCTTCAGCGTAGGGCCAAGATAGAAGCCCGTCTTGCTTATGCCTGAGAAGTCAGAAATTGACACATTTGTCACATTGACACCTCCGCGGATGCCGAATTTTATGCCTGCCGACGCACTTATGGTGGCGAGAAGCAGGGTCAGGATGATGATTGTCTTTCTCATTGTATAATAATGTTATGTTGTTGTGATGCTTTGTGTGGGGTAGTGATTGTGAACGATTTATGCTATATTTCGTCCTGTTCTTAGGCTGATGCCGTGGTTTCCGGCAGTGTGTATATGAAAAAATGGAAACCGGACAGATGCTGGCGCCTTATATAGCAACAGTGTTCCCGATTTCCATTTTTCTCCCTGTTATCGTGATTTTGAGAAAAGATGACAGACACAAGCTGGGGTCTCTCTGTCCTGTCTCGTGCCTCTCTGTTGGCTCTTCGCTTCTCTTAGTGACGCTCACGGCGGACTGTCACGCGTGCCGAGCCTTGTGGGCTGCTTGTCTTCGGCCCCTTGGTCTTTGTCTTTGAGACAGTCTGGTTGTTGCCACGGCGGTTTGTCGTGCGGCTCTTCTTGGCGGCTTTCACGTTGGCTGTCTTTGCCTTCGCTATGCTGTCGAGCGAGTCACGCTTGGCCTGGTCGCCATAGACATTCTTCTCGAAGGCGGCAAGCTCTGCCTCTATGCGCTGCTGCTCCTTTTTGAGGGCAGAGTCGTTGGGACAGTACTGGGCAAGCGTGCGGCCGAGCATGTTGTTCGTCTTGTATATCTCGCCCTTATACATGTTCTGCGTGAAATAGTCGTCGGCGGACATCACGGCGGCGTTGTTGACATCTGATGTCATGATGGTCTGCTTGGAGAGATATGGCGCCAGGTCGTCATACTTCATCCAGAAGAGAGGGTATTTGGCTGAGCCGTCGCCGAAATCATCCTCTCTCGACATTATCGGACAGATGGCTATGACCTTCTTGTGGAATGTCGCTGTAGCCTGGTCATAGTATGCCGACTCCTTTATATAATACGACTTCACCTCGCGCGAGGGGATGTCTGAGTTCTCTATGCGAAGACGGCCGTTCACACGCTCGTAGTATATATGGTAATTGTCGAGCAGTGTCAGGGGGCGCACACGGGCCGAGTCGGTGAACACCTCGTTGCCGTCAAGGCGGTACTCATAGGCCGGCACACGGCCTGAGAGCATCAGCTTGAAGATGTATGTGAAGAAGTTCATCTGGCCGTCAACAGGCTCTACAGGGTAGTAGAGGCCGGCGTTGGCATTGTCCATGAGGCTCAGCTCACGGTATATGTCACGGCGCCACACGACATCCTCGTCCATCACTGCCGATGTCGGGAATGATATCTCCGCGCGTGTTGTCAGTGCTCCGTTCTGTGTCTTCTGCTGTGACTCCTGTGCCTGGTTGCGGCGCATTTTCGGCTGTGCCATGGCTGCCGATGCTGCCAGGCTGAAAAGGAGGGCTATTATCAGAATTTTCTTCATGTTCCCTTTGGGTTTTATTCTGGGTTCTGTTTTGTTGTCTTGGTTTGTGGCTCGGTGGCCTCTCCCGCCGCCGTCGGCTGTGGATGAGGTTACAGAGTGTGCTGTAAGGCGGTGTCTGCCTGTGGCGGCAGGGCGTTGCGTGGGCTGTTACTTCACGATGATTTCCATCGAGGCGGGCAGCTTGCGGGCTATGCCGTCAGGGCCGATGGCAGAGATGCGCGAGATGTAGAAGCGCTTGTTGCGCGACAGTTTGCGGAATGCGTCGCGCTGGCGTGCCGAGAATGACGCTCCGTCGCTGACCATCGGCACGGCGTTGCCCATATTGTCGAAGAACACAGCCTCAAAGCCTGTCACGCGGAACTCTATGTCGAGGAGACCGTCGTCAATGGCCGCACGTATGCCGTTGGTGTCCATAAGGGCTGCCTTTGACAGCCCGCCGCCACGGAAACGGTCGTTGCCCATGGCGATATATGCTGTCGGGTCGGGCAGTTTACGCACATGGAAGGTATATTGCCCCATCTGCTGGGCACGGCCTGTCTGTAGCGACGAGACGGTGATGGTGACATCCTTGCCTACCGCGGCGGGGCGGGCTATGTACTTACCCGGGCCGACAGGCTGGAGCGTACCGCCTGACATGGTCGCCGTAACCTTATTGAGAGGGACGCCAGGGACGGAGATGCTGATAGGGTTGGAGTAGCCGGCATAGAGCACATTCATAAGGTCGGCAGAGACTGTCGCCGATGGGTCAACCACTGTATATTTCTGCTCGAAGTCGCGGCGTATGGTCTCCCCGTTGCCGTTATGCATCGTTATGTAGCCCGAGAGGGTGAAGTCGCCCGTGCGGGTCGCTGTCATCTCGTAGGTGTTGCGTGGCAGATTGACCTGTCTCCCGCCTATGAATATCTGCGGCTGCTGTGTCGTATCGACTGCTGCCATGACTATCTGTGCCGAGAACTTGTCGCCACGGACGATGGTCTGGGCGTTAGGTATGACAAACGCTGAGAGCTTGTTGACACGTATATCCTTAACGTCGATATTGCTGACGAGCGTGTGGAGCACCTCGCCCTCTGCATAACGCACGTCGCTCTGGAGCTTGGAGAGCAGCGTGACGGCCGCCGCCACGGGCATGCCCTCGAACATGTATTCCTCCCAGTTCTTGTTCAGCGGGTTCGCCTTGCCGTGTATCTGTGTTGTGAGGTTGCTCTCGATGATGGCGCGCTGGTTCTTGTCGGCCACCATTGTCAGTATTCTTGTGCGGAAACTGTCTATCGCCTTGCGCAGCGCCTTGCCGCGTCCTGTCCCGGGAGCCAGCATCACCTGGTTGGCTGCCTCAAGGTCGTCTTTGCGCTCTATGTTGTTTATGTCACCGTCCGAGCCGTCGGCCTCCTTCACGATGGCTATCTTGAGGTCCTGTGCGAGGTTGTAAAGAGAGTCGCTCATGGCCTTCACGGCTGTCGCTTTCTCAAACCATTCACGCACCTTCTGGGGGTTTGCCTTCATCTGTGCCTCAAAGTCTTCGTATATCGCGCTGTTCTGCTTCGACGAGTTGTCTGTAGTGCGGTTCAGGCTCTCCTCCACGATTGTAAAGCCGTCGAGCACCTCGTTCGAGATGTTCATCGCCAGCATTGCCATCAAGACGACATACATGAGGTTGATCATCTTCTGGCGGGGAGAGACATAATTCTTTTTTATTGCCATTGTTTCTTGTCGTGGGTGATGATGTCAGGTTGAGGCTGTCAGAGGGGCATGGACTGTCGTTGGCCATGTTGTCTGTTGCCTCGGTGTGCGTCAGTCGGGCAGTGTGGACAGTGTCTTTCCTGTCTCTGCCTGTCCGGGGTGGGACTGAGGGGTGTGGCTGATGCCGTGTCCCTGTGCCGTGTCCCAATGCTTATGGCCTAAATTATAGTTCTTTATTCAGCCATCATGAGGGGTATGGTGTCGTGCCGGATGCCAGACGTGTTATTTCACATTTACAGACATGGCCTCTATCATGCGTGCATAGATAGCGTTGAGGTCAGACATCTGCTGTGCCAGACGCTGTGTCTGGGCGTTGATCTCGTCCTGTGTCGTCATCTGCTGCGACGCTGTCTTGAGCAGCATCTCATAGACTCTTGATATGCCTGTCAGCGTGCGGTTGAGGTTCTCCATCTCCTCTGAGTCGGTAGTGATGCGCTGGCTCTGTGCCGCTACCTTAAGCAGAAGCTCGTTCAGCTCGTTCAGACGGTCAACGTATGTTGTGGTAGCCTCTTCCATATCCTTTGCTGTCTCTGGTGTCACGGCAGGTGCCGGAGCGCCTATGATGACAGGAGATGCCTGCCCGACGGCGGCCTGTGGCTCTGCAACAGCGCCCACCATGCCAGGCTGCACGCCCGTATTGCCTCCCTCACTGGCCATTGCCATGCCCTGTGGGGCTGCCCCTCCGCCTAACACAACGACAGGAGAGCCTTGGATGCCTGATGCCGTTGATGTCTCTGCTGGCATGAAGGCGTCGTCCTCTTCAAGCTCGTCATCCTCATATTCTCTTGCCAGCTGCTTGGCCAGCTCTGTGTCTGTGGCCAGCTCGCGGCCGTCAGATGTCTTGTCGAAAGGACGGTCGAAGGCGGCAATGAAGAACACGAAGACCTCTGTGCCCATGCCTATGAAGAGCATGGCGTTGGCTCCGGGAAGGTGGGTCAGCTTGAACAGTGTGCCGAGGATGACTATCGAGGCGCCCCATGAGTAGGCGTAGTTCATGAATGTCTGGCCCGCTACGCTGTCCATCCATTTCTGAAGGAGGTAGATGATGTTATATTTGCTGTATTTTGCCATGATTGTTTCTCCTTATTATTTGTCGCGTATTGACGTGTTTGTTTGAGCGTGTTGACATGTATTCTGCCGTATGTTGTCATGCTGAAGGGCACGGCCACGATATTCACAGGCCACATTGTCGCGTCATGTTTATTTCTTACGCTTCTGCTGTTTGAGGTTTGTGTTTGACGAGCTTGCCAGCGAGCGGACGCATCTGAAGCCCACATACGAGCGTGGCATGTTCTGGTATTCCCACGAGCGCCATGCCGAGCGGATGAATGATTCTGGGTCTTTCCATGAGCCGCCCCTTACTGATTTCTTCTTCAGACGGTAGGGGTCTTCGAGTGCGGCCTTATATTCCAGCTGTGGGTTTATGTCGTTCATGGCTGTCACTCCGGCCTCTGTATATACCGTTGATGTCCATTCGGCCACGTTTCCTGCCATGTCATACAGTCCGTTAGAGTTTGCCCCATAGCTTCCGACACGGCTGGTGATGAGGTTTCCGTCCTGTGTGTAGTTGCCGCGGTCAGGCTTGAAGTTGGCGTAGAAGCATCCGTTCTCGTTCTTTGTGTTCAACTCGTTCCACGGGAATTCTGTGCCGTCCTTTCCGCGTGCGGCATACTCCCATTCGGCCTCTGTCGGCAGACGGTAGCGCTGTATGTAGCGTGCCTGTGGGCCAAGGCCTTTCAGCAGATACTCTGTACGCCATGCGCAGAAGGCGTTGGCCTGCTCCCATGATACTCCGACAACAGGATATTCGTTGTATGTCGGGTTTGAGAAGTAGTTGCGCAGGTATATCTCGTTGTCCGAGTTCTTAAAGTCGTTCACCCAGCACGTAGTGTCCGGGTATATGTTCACGATGTATGTGTTGAGGAAGTCCCATGGTCCGGTCAGCTGACGGTTTATCGTCTCGCGGACAATGTTCCCCTCGTCATCTATGTACGCTGTGTCTTTTGATATCATGACCACCTCGTCAGGATCGACGACGATGTCTGTGTTGAGATTGCGCTCGTTAGGGTTCATGCGGTTACGGCGCAGTGCCGCTGTCGTGTAGTCGTATATCTCGTAGCGGTAGTTCATCTGTGACGCGTCGAGAAGCTTCTCTCCTGTGGCGGGGTTTGTTATGTAGAGGCTCTCTATGGCGCGCAGCTCGTCCTCGTTAGGTTTCCTCGGCAGCTGTTTCTTCCAGTTGAGATGAGGGGTGACGGGATTGCCCTGCTTGTCCTCGGTTATCATGTACGACTCGTCGCCAGCATACTGAGGGTCGGCCAGACGTGTGCGGAGAATGGAGTCACGCACCCATTGTACAAACTGCTTGTACTTTGAGTTGGTCACCTCAGTCTCGTCCATCCAGAATCCATCGACACTTATCTCCCTGACAGGGACCTGCTTGCCCCACAGTGAGTCTTGCTCTTCGATGCCCATCTTCAGGAAGCCTCGCTTCACGAGCGTCATGCCGTAGGGTGTCGGCTCGGTAAATCCTTTGCCGCCACCGACGCCGACGACCTCGCCGCCACCGCCTGTTGATGAGATGCCTTTGCTGCTCATACATGCTGACAGTGCCGCTGCCAGGGCGCAGCATATTATAATATGTATCTTCTTCATAATCGCTGTTGTTTGTATATTCCTATATTCCACATCCCTTGCCAGCTCATGATGGCAGGGGCGATATCTTGTTTCCTGTTTCTGATGATATGCCACATGTGGCTTCTGGGGGACGGACTTTGGGCTTCGGGATGCCCTTTCCATATTGTCACGTTCCGCTTCTTTGGGTGTCATGTCTGCTGTCTCAGAGTATTCTGACCGCCTTATGCATGTTCTTGCCCTTCTTTATGAGGTTGAGATCCATCTGGTATCCGATGAACAGCTCGTGCGAGCCGTTGCCTATGCTCATACCGTTGGTATATACCTCATAGCTGTATCCGACGTTTATGCCGTGGATTTTTGTCCCCAGAAGCAGTGTGACAGAGTTTGTCGGGCTGTACGAGAGACCTCCGTAGAACGATTTCCTCTCAGATGTGTATATCAGCCTTCCCGTCACGTCTGCCCTCCACATGACGCCGTCAGTGCGTCCTATTGCCGATGTCTTCACTTGCAGCAGAGGGTTCCTGAGGTGTATGGTGTAGCCTGCTGTGGCATAATATGTGGCATCAATCTTTATCTCGTTCACCTCGCCGAGCAGTACCTTCGGCGCTGTAAGGTGTTGTGCCGAGAGCCCCAGATAGAAATCTTTTACCTTGTAATATAAGCCCGCACCGATGTCGAGCGTGTTCCCGTTCACCTCTGATCTGGTGAAGGCGGGGTCGCTCGAGTCCTCAAGGTCGGCCTTCGAACCGTCGAAAGTCTCTGACAACAGCCCGGCCTGGATGCCTATACCCAGTTGTCCTCCGAATATCCTCAGCTTTGCCGAGTACTGTGCGGAGATTCTCATGTGGTTGAAGAGGCCCAGCTTGTCGTTCATGAACTGCAGCCCCACACCGTGTACGGAGTTCATAATCATCACGGGCATATCAGCCGCTATGTATGCCGTTTGTGGGTTATGCTCGAATCCGGCCATGTCCATGGCGTAGGCTGCTGTGATGTTCATCTTCGCCTCCTTGCCTGCCGCGGCGGGGTTGAAGCTCGTCTCCATGTCATAATAATGGCTGAACAGCACGTCATACTGTGCTCTGACCTCTGCCGAGAAGGCCACAGCGACTATCGCCAGTGTCAGGCGGAGGCATGACATGACGTGTTTGGCGTGTGTCTGAATATTATATCCCACGACAGAATAACGCATCTCTTTTGGCTTTATTGTATGAATATGGAAAAAAATATTAATATTTTTCATTCACAACGTATATTTTTGTAACTTTGCAATATGATAAGAAAACTCAAGACTTTAGAAATGCGTCGCATAACGGTAGAGGAATTTCGGGAGGCGGAGAAGATGCCTCTCGTCGTTGTCCTTGATAATGTGCGCTCTATGCATAATGTCGGGTCGGTCTTCCGCACGTGTGACGCTTTCCGCTCTACCGGTGTCTTCCTGTGTGGCATAACAGCCGTACCGCCGCAGAATGAGATACATAAGACTGCCCTCGGGGCAGAGGAAAGCGTCGCGTGGGAGTATTACAAGGACACGTCTGACGCTGTGCGGAGGCTCCACGACGAGGGTTTCACTGTGCTCGCCGTGGAGCAGTGTGAGGGCTCGACAATGCTGCCCTCGCCGCTTTTCCCTGATATCACGGCGGGCCAGCGCTACGCTGTCATTCTCGGCAATGAGGTGCATGGCGTCCAGCAGGAGGTCATCGACATGTGCGACGGATGTCTTGAGATACCCCAGTATGGCACAAAACACTCTCTCAATGTCTCTGTCACAGCGGGCATCATCATATGGGAGATGGCGCGCCACTATGCCGCCAAAGCCCGCTGACGCCACATGTGGCTGCCCGTTATCTACCGTCACGCCACCATATAACATCTGAGCTTTATCCTCTCACAGGCCGTTACGCAATCAGCCGGACGGCTTCCGGCCTCTTAATGTCTGTCTCTCCACCTTTCATCTCCCGCTATGCGATACGCTGACATCATACTTCCCCTCGGCCTTGAGGGGCTTTTCACATACTCTGTCCCAGACACCTTGGCAGGGCGTGTGGTGCCTTTTGTGCGTGTCGTGGTGCCGCTTGGCCGCTCGAAGGTATATACGGGGATAGTGGCGCGGGTGCACGACGAGCGGCCGGAGCCACGTCCCGGACGTGACGGGAAGCCTGTCGAGGTCGATGTGAAGGACATCCTTGATGTCATGGACGACACGCCCGTCCTCCTTGACTATCAGTACCGGCTGTGGCAGTGGATAGCCGAGTATTATCTTTGTCCTATCGGCGATGTCTTCCGTGCCGCCTTTCCGGCTGGCATGAAGCAGGAGGAGGGCTACCGGCCTAAGACGGAGACATACATACGCCTTACACCCCAGTACCGCAATGAGGCCTCCCTGCATGTCGCCCTGAATATTCTTCACAGGGCGCAGAAGCAGTTGGCGGCTTTCAATACTTATCTGTATCTCTCTCATTATGACACGCTTGAGGACGATACCCCCGCAGAGAAGATTGTCGAGATAACCCGTGAGGAGCTGCTGAACACATCGCGCACGACAGACAGCGTCATAAGGAGCCTCATAGAGCGGGGCTTGCTTGAGACTTATGAGGTGGCCGTCGGGCGTCTGAACTATCATGGCGAGTATCACCCCGAGAAGCTCAAACCCCTCTCTCCCTCCCAACAGAGAGCCTATGACGCTATCCTTTCTGCCACAAAGCCTGTCCTTCTGCAGGGCGTGACGGGCTCAGGAAAGACAGAGATATATATCCATCTGATTAAGGAACAGATAGAACGTGGCCATCAGGTGCTCTATCTTCTGCCCGAGATAGCCCTGACGGTGCAGATTATGCAGCGTCTGCAGAGTGTCTTCGGCGACCGCCTTGGCATTTACCACTCACGCTACAGCGACGCCGAGCGTGTCGAGATATGGCAGAAACAGCTCTCTGACAATCCCTATGATGTCATCCTTGGAGCCCGCTCGGCCATATTCCTGCCCTTCAGCCGTTTAGGGCTTATCATCATCGACGAGGAGCACGAGCAGTCGTTCAAGCAGCAGGACCCCGCCCCACGCTATCATGCCCGCAGTGTCGCCCTTGTCATGCAGAGGCTCCTCTCCTCGCGTCCTGCCCCCTCGTCCCTCCCCTCTGCCGCAGTCTCTTCCACACCCTTAGCCGTCCGCAGGGAGCCGCACGCTGTGAGGGTTGTCATGGGTACGGCCACGCCATCCCTTGAATCGTATCATAATGCCATATCGGGCAAGTATCAGCTCGTGGAGCTTACCGAGCGCTATAAGGGCATGCAGCTCCCCGAGACAGTCATCGTGGATATTGCCGACCTGCAACGCCGCAAGATGATGTACGGCCCTTTCTCGCCCCAGCTTGTTGAGGCCATGCGCGAGACGATAGCCGATGGGCGTCAGGTCATACTCTTCCAGAACCGCCGTGGCTTCGCTCCTGTCGTCGAGTGTCATGAGTGTGGATGGGTGCCGAAGTGCAAGAACTGTGATGTCTCGCTGACGATGCACAAGGTCTCCGGGCAGATGAGATGTCATTATTGCGGATATACATACCCCATACCAGACAAGTGTCCCTTATGCTTCAGCCGCGACATACGCCAGCGGGGGTATGGGACGGAGAAGGTGGAGGAGAGGCTTCAGGAGCTTGGCTTCTCACGTGTGGCGCGCATGGACCTCGACACGACACGCACGAAGAACGCTTATGAGCGCATCATCAACGACTTCTCGGCCGGCCGTACACAGATTCTCATAGGCACACAGATGGTCAGTAAGGGTCTTGACTTTGAGAATGTCAGCATCGTGGGCATACTCGATGCCGACACTATGCTCAATTATCCCGACTTCCGTGCCTATGAGCAGGCGTTCCAGATGTTGTGCCAGGTGTCGGGCCGTGCAGGGCGTCAGGGCCGCCGTGGCATGGTCTATCTACAGACACGCCACCCTGAGCTGCCGGTCATAAGGCAGGTGGTCGAGAACGATTTCACGTCGTTCTTCCGTGAGCAGTGTGACGAGCGGCAGATGTTCAGCTATCCTCCTTTCACGCGTGTGGTGTATATCTATCTCCGCCATTCTAAGGAGCCGCTTGTCGAGAGTGCGTCGATAGAGCTGGGAGGACGTCTCAGACAGTATTTCGGCCATCGTGTCCTCGGGCCCGACAAGCCCTCTGTGGCGAGGATAAAGTCGCTGTCTATACGCAAGCTCGTCCTGAAGCTGGAGCTTGGCATAGACCTTGTGCGTGTCAGACAGTGTCTGCGTCATGTCCGCGTCGCCCTGCTCTCTGACAAGCGTTATGCCTCGATGCAGGTGTTCTATGATGTCGATCCACAATGACATCGCCACATGTCGTGCCGCCATCCTGCTACCCCCGTTCGCCAATCAAGCTTCCCCCGTTCGCCCATTCTGCTTTCCCTGTGCCGCCGTCCATTACCCCTGACATCAATAACACGCTTATTATGAACCATAAATACATACCAAACATGAAACGAATATTTTTTTCTCTTTGCGCCTCTTGCATAGCATGTCTATGTAGCGCACAGAACACTGTCACGGTGAATTTCGCCTATGACGACTGTGACACCCTCTTCGTACGCGTCGTGGACAAGTCGTTCAGACGCATTGAGCGTACGGACACCCTTGTGCTCAAGGACCACCGCTACACCTACACGAAGACTCTCGACAAGGCACGCGTTGCCCTTGTGCGCCGCTCTAACGCCAATCCTAATGCCAGCCAGCTGCTTTACCTTGTCCCTGGCGAGACATGTAACTTCGCTTCTCCTGGCGATGTGCAGCCGGGCAGCTCGGCTTTCTATACCGAGTTTGAGAAAGTCAGCGTTGCCTCTACTGCCGAGGAGAGCCGCCTGAGAGACGAGGTGAAAGCCAAGATAAATGCCGGCGAGCCGGCTGATTCTGTCCGCAAAGCCTATGCCCCGCTGTTGGAGAAGGCTGAGAAGACCTCGAAGGAGAACAAGCTGGCGTATATCAAGGCCAACCCGTCGAGCGATGTCAGTGCCGCCCTCGTGTATATCATGAACGATTATGAGGAGCCGCTCGGCCTCCTGTCGGCTGAGGCTCGCAACGGCCGGTTCTCTGATATCATCACCGCCTTGCAGGCTGATGTGGACAAAGAGAAGGCGCGTCAGGAGGCTGCTAAGTATGTCGCCGACGGCTGTGAGGCACCTGACTTCACCCTGAAGGATATCAATGGGCAGGACCTGAAGCTCTCCTCGCTGCGCGGGAAGTATGTCATCCTCGACTTCTGGGGCTCATGGTGCATCTGGTGTATTAGGGGCATACCTGAGATGAAGAAGTATTACGACAAGTACAAGGACAAGATGGAGATTCTCGGCGTTGACTGTAACGACACAGAGCAGAAATGGAAGGCCGCTGTCGAGAAACACCAGATACCATGGAAGCATGTCTATAACCCGAAGGATTCTGACATCACGACGAAGTATGCCATACAGGGCTACCCGACAAAGATTGTCATCGGCCCGGACGGGAAGATTGTGAAGACCGTTGTCGGAGAGGATCCGGCCTTCTACACATTCCTCGACGAGCTTTTCTCTAAATAAGAGAGCGTCTGTCTTATGCATGCCGTGGCATGATGTGCCGCCCTCAGTAGTCTGCCAAGGGCGCATGTCACACACCTCAGCATATATCCCTTTATACAGTAATTAGCGTCATCCCGCTGACACCTGCATTGGTGTCAGCGGGATGACGCTTTGTTATTATATACCTTCTCCGCTCCCGTCACTATGCCTTTCCCGGTCTCCTCCGCCGGCCAGTGGGGTAGGGCAGAAGGGTGTCGCGCGGTGTCTTGCTGCCGGGTGTCAGCTTTTCTGCTCGCTCTGGTATTTCACATACTCGTTGACAACCTGGTCGATGCTCACACCGAGCACTCCCATATCGGCGAACAGCTGTTTCAGCGTGACATTCAGCATTGTCTGTCGCCGCTGCTCCATGATGCGCTCCCGCGCTCCCGCCTTGACGTAGTAGCCCATTCCGCGGCGCTGGTATATGATGTCATCACGTGATAGTTCCTCGAAAGCCTTGAACGCTGTGTTAGGGTTGACTTGTAGCAACGCGCCGTATTCTCTCACGCTTGGGATGCGTGTGTCGGCAGCATAGACTTCCTGGAGTATCTCGCTACAGATGCGGTCGCATATCTGTAGGTATATTGGGCGGTCAGTTGCAAATGTTACCATGATATAGTTTCCTTTCTTTTTGTTACAAGCCTGTCGGGTTCATACCCCACTTTTAGTAGAAGAAGCGGCTGCTGATGATTTGCCTGCGGCAGAACACCTTGAACGACAGCCAGTAGAACAGTGCCGAGAGGGCTGTCACCAACGCGGTGCCTATCCATCCCACGGTGGTCTTTGATATCGTGAAGTCGATGTATATCGCACAGTCGTTAGCCTCTGCCCATTGGTCAACGAGATAGCCTGCCCCGCTCATCATGGCCGTCACGATGGCTGATATGGCGAAGAGCGAGATGCCTGTGAAGACAAGGTGGTTCTTGCGGAAGAAGCATCCTCCCAGCACAAGTGCCGAGTGGAGGTTTATGATGCAGGCCGCAATCCATGCCTTGAGCACTAACGGGGCGTCGCTCAAGTCGCCCGTCACTTCTATGATGGCCTTTGAGTAGCTGCACACATCGATGCCGAGCATCAGGCATACAACGCTCTGGAGAATGTCTGCACAGACGATGGCGAAGGCTGTCTCTGCTACTCTTACTATTGTCTGCATGAACATGTTAGCCACGTATTTCTCGCCGTTTGTGGCAGGCAGCATCATGTAGTTCAGGGCGTTGCTCTTCGTCAGCATGTTGTAGCAGAAGCGTGATGCCCAGTATGCGCCGAGGAAGAACAGGGCGAACCATGTCACATAGGCCGCGTTCATCACGCCCGTATCGACAGGCTGCTTGTCTATCCAGAAGGCGAGACAGTTGGCGAGGACGATGCAGAATGGGGCTATTATGAGTCCTGCCGTCTCGCGCACGAGGGCACGCTTGGTGTCTATGAGGTTCCATTTTATGACGGCTGTCAGTCTGTTTGCTTTCATGAGTTTGTTCCTTTCTGTGTTTTATCTTGGGCTGGGCGTCGTCCGCCCGTTATGTCTTTTGAGTAGGGGGGCTGCCCGTCGTGGGCGTTTTGCAGCGTGGCGGGCGTGTCTTGTTATGTCTATAAATGGTTTTATGAAAAGGTTTTCTGTCTTTCCCGTCAGCTATACCTGCGTCCTGTCTGCTGTGGCAGCCCTCCCCGTGTCTCTGTCTCTGGGAGAGCCGGCGTGGCGTCATGTGCCGTGAGCCGTATGTTCTCCCCTGCTGATGACGTTCTTGGGCGTCATTTAATAACTAAATCTCGCGTGTCTATGTTGCCTGAACCCACTGTCGCCTTGTTAAGCTCCTGCAGGGTGCCTTTCAGCTTTATGTCGCCTGAGCCGGCTATGTTGACATCGGCTCTCGTACAGTTGTCCATATCCACCTCTATGTCTCCCGAGCCGGCTATCTGTATCTTTGTCAGGCCGACGTTACGCTCGTGGGCGTCAATATCGCCTGAGCCGGCCACACTCAGCTCTGTCTGCGCCGCCTCTACGGTGCCGAGGTCTATGTCTCCCGAGCCGGCAATGCGTGCGTTGACATACTCTGCCTTGACAGCTTTCAGCTTTATGTCTCCCGAGCCGTCTATGACAGCGTCGAACACCTTGGCCGTTATCGTGTCCTTACATTTGAAGGCTCCGCTCCCCATGAGCCGCACACCCTCTGTCACCGGGGCGCTGATGTATATCCTCATGGCTCTGTGGCGGTTGTTTATCGTTATGTTGCCGTTGTTGTTCTCCGCGTCTTTCATGTTGATATAGAGCACGCCGTCTTTCGTCTTTATGTTGAGGCGCTCCATCTGTCGCTCGCTTCCCACGGCCTTCACCATTGTCGTGTCTGATATGCTGAAGATTATCTCAGCCCCGAAGTTCGACTTTATTGTCTTGAAGTCAGCCACCTTGAAGTCTCTCGTCACCTCTTCCTTGCTGTCGTTCTTCTCTATGCTTATGGTGCATGAGACGAGCATTGCTGCGGCTATCAGCATCATTACGGCCACCACGACCGGTGCCAGTAAGTTATATGTCTTTATCATGATTATGTCCCTTTCTTATTGTTTTGATGTTACTGTTTTGCCGTTTGCTGTTACTGTTTCTTGCCTGAGCTCTTGTTCACAACGGCGTTGAAGAGCAATTCGAGGTTCACCTGTGTCTCCCCGCGGTCGCCTCGTGGAGCCATGACGATAGTCCCCTGTAGCGACGGCTCGCAGTATATGGCGTCTCCTGTGTCGCCCATGAGGCGGTATTCGAACACATACTCGTCGGCGATCTCCTCCATCGACTTGTCCATGAGCACTCCGTCCTGTGACATTATCACCACGTGGTCTATCAGCTGCTCCACATCGTGCACCTGGTGGGTTGATATCACCACTATCCTGTCCTCCTCCATCGTGCGGCTCATGGCCTTGCGGAACTGGCTCTTCGATGGTATGTCCAGCCCGTTTGTCGGCTCGTCCATGAGCAGGATTCTTGTCCTTGTGGCCAGTGCGAAGCTCATGAATACCTTCTTCTTCTGTCCCATGGAGAGCTGTCCGAGGTTCACGTCTGTCGGCATGTCAAAGTCCTTCAGGCATGTCTCGAGCATCTCGCGCGAGAAGTTCGGATAGAACGGGGCGTTCATCCCGACATATTCTGACAGCCTCACATTAGGCAGTGAGAACTCCTCTGGCACGAAGAATATCTCCTTCAATATCTCCGGGCGGCGCTCTCTGCTCTCCACGCCGTTTATCCTTACCGTGCCCTCGTTGGGGTTCAGGAGCCCTGCGGCGAGATACAGCATTGTCGATTTTCCCACGCCGTTCTTGCCCAGAAGGCCGTAGATGCGGTTCTCGGTGAACGCCAGCGTCGTGTGGCTTAATACCTCATTGCGTGTTCCCCTGTACTTGAAACTGACGTTTGTGAATTTGATGTCCATAGCTTTTCCCTTTCTTTATTTAGGTGCGTTCTGTTTGTTCGGTATGGTTTCCATCGCCGCGGCCGTGCGTTTTACGGTGGGGACATTGTCCTCTTGCTGCTCAGGCCGTGGGGAGGCGATTGCTCACCCTGCCTTATGCCAATACCCTGTGGTATAGCCCGTTTGGCTGCTTTCGGCGTGTCCTGGAGAGTAATGTTTAGTGTATTACTACCGTAAGACACCGCAAAGATAAGCACATTTTCTCTTTCCTGCAAATTTTTCGCCACTTTTTTTCAGATTTTTTTCGTTTTTCTGCGTTTTTCGTCCCTTAGGCCCTGATTTTTCGGGTTTTGACGGTAGGTTTATGTCTCCTGTCGTCATGATGTGCGACTGTCTGCCCTCTCTCGCGCCCCGTCTTCGCTCCTCCCTGTCCATGCCTGCTGCTTGCCGCTTGTAAGCAGTACCTTTTGGCACGTCATTCCTACTGTCTTACATTATTATATAGTGCCTTTAGCGTCCTCATTCAGTACCTATCCTGATATTGCCGTATGCGCAACAAAACTGTAAGCATTCGCCCCTCCACAGCTTACAGTATGTAACTTGACTGTCCGTATAGGAGAGGCGACGCATGTCCACGAAGACACGTGGTACACTATTGTCTGATATATAGTGGACGTGTGTCGCCCCTCTGGGGCTTAACTGTATATTATATATTACCCCGTCTCTCCCTCGCTGCCGCCTTTTGCCTCTCCGTCCCTCATCATATACAAAAAAAAAAGACCTGTACACACATTGGCTCGTGTGTACAGGCTCCGAATAGTTAGATAGTTAATTAGTATTTTGTAAAAGGTTTTTCTTCTTGCTTTTACTCTTCCCGCCTGGCGTGATGTGGTCGGCAGGGCATACCGTATGTGCCCTCCATCCCTATGTCGTCATGTTGTCGTCAGAATTTATTTCTTGGCTTGCGGAACTTGTAGTATCTCGCGGCACGGTGGCTGACGCCGTTCTCCTTCTCGTCGAGAGGCACGACGTATGGCATCTGTGCCAGCTTCTTGTGGAAGTTCTTCACGTCGAACGTCGTGTTGAGCACCTTCTCCATGACTGTGCGCAGCTGTGACGCCGTGAACTTGCGGGGCAGGAGATTGAATATCATTGTGGGGTTGAGCGTCGCCCGCGCCTTTATCTCCTCCAGTGCCGCGTTGACAATGTCGTTATGGTCGAAAGCCAGTGACGGTATCTCGCCTATCGGCATCCAGCAGGCCTCATACCCACCCTCCAGACGTTCCATGCGGCGGTCTATGCGTATCAGGGCGGCATAGGCTATCGTCACGATGCGCTCTATCTGGTGGTTGAGGTGGTGGAAACGCTCCAGCCAGATGCTGTCAGAGGGGTTGCTGAGACGGTGCGTGCCGCCGAAGGCGCGGAATTGTATCATGCTCACATGCTCCAGACCCGTCAGAAGCTTCAGCACACGCTGTGCCGCGTCGTCAAGGTCCTCGTCCATATTGATGAGGCTCCCGGGCAGCTTGTAGCTGCCGGTGCTGTCTCCGCCGCCGGTGCTGCACTGTCTCACAAGGAGCACATTAAGCTGTGCGCCGTCGAATCCGAGAAGGACACAATCGACCGAGACGTACGGGTTGACATGGTTTATAGTGTGCTCTGTCATAGTCAGGTTATTGGTTGTGGTTACAAAGTTATATCATTCTGACTGTTCTGACAAGTGAACAACGCTTTTTCTTCTCCAATAACCCCATTATTTAACTTATCTTTACTTTTCGTACGCTATAAGATAAGAAATCCCGCCCCATATATCGTAAACGCTACGAAAACACTCCTCCTCCCCATCCCCATATACACACCGAGGGGGCACCCCCGTCTTTGGGATGCCCCCTCTTTGGTCAGTGTCTTTCTCAGACGGCCTTGGCGGGCCGCTGTGTCTATCGGCGCTTTATCTGATGTCTATCACAGGCACCACGTCCTTGTCGTTATACTCGAGGTTCTCGCCTGCCATACCCCATATGAAGGTATAGTAGTATGTGCCTGAGGCGGCATGTATCGACCACTCTGGCGACATGATGGCCTGCTCGTTGTGCAGCCATACGTTGCGTGTCTCCTGTGGCTCGCCCATGACGTGGGATATTGTCTGGCCCTCAGGCAGGTTGAAGTAGTAGTATGCCTCTATGCGGCGGCCGTGGGTGTGCGGCGGCATGGTGTTCCATACCGCGCCCGGCTCTAACTGTGTCAGACCCATCTGGAGCTGGCATGGGCCTTCCTCAAGGGCGTCGCGCACGATGAGCTTGTATATCGTGCGGCCGTTGGCCTCCTCTTTCGTGCCCACAGGGCCCCAGATAGCGGCCTTCAACGAGCCTTTGCGGCCGTCGAGGGTGACAAGCTGTGTCTTGTAGTGCTTGTGGGCTGTAGCCGAGTTGATGTAGAACTTTGCGGGGTTCTTAGGGTCCTTTGAGCGGAAGACAACGCTCTTGTTGATGTCCTTGTCCTTGGCGAGATGGCCACGGCCGACATACAACGCCTCTTTCGGAGCGAGGACATACTCCTTGCCATCGACAAGGACAGAGCCTGTGCCGAGACCGCAGTTGATGATGCCAAGCTCACGGTTGTAGAGGAAGTAAGGCTCGGCGATGGTCTTATCGACTGACAGGCCAAGGGCGGGGAAGTTCTCCAGCTTCAGGTCTTTGTTGACAGGCATGGCGCCGCCGAAGATGAAACGGTCATACTGTGAATAGGTGAGGTTGATCTCGTCGGGAGACATAACCTTCTCCATCACGAAGCGCTCGCGCAATGTCTTTGTGTCATAGTGCATGACATCGCGTGGATGGCACGCTGTCTGGAAATTAACGTTCTGCTGTGCAGAGAGGCTGCCGGCACACAGTGCCATGGCAGCGATAGCTAATAGTTTCTTCATTATTGTTGTTGGTTTTTTTGTTTGTTTTTTGTCCGGGTTATCCGGGTTATCCGGGTTATCCGGTCCTTCCGGTCCTTCCGGTCCTTCCGGTCCTTCCGGTCCTTCCGGGTTATCCGGTTCTTCCAGTTCTTCCGGTCTCTCCGGCCGTTTTCACTTGTTTATCCTTCTTCTGTTCCACACCACAAGTCCGAGGGTCAGCAGTGTCAGCAGGGCGGCGCCGATATATGTCAGATACTTACAACAGGCGTATATCAGCGTTGACAGAGGGCTCGAGGCGAAGTCGAGAGCGCCGGCCTGGAAGCCCGCCGGCACTGCCACAGAGGCATCCTCAGGATGGGCCATGGCCACGCTGTGGGCGGCAGAGGTGAAGTCGCCAGCCATCCATGTGACAAAGTACAGGCCTATGGCCACCACGACAAGACCCACGATGAACGACCGCAGCACATTGCCATTGGTGTAAGGCAGTATCATCACGAAGACATAGAACATGCCCGCAAGCGAGGCGAGAGGCAGGAACTGGTTGCCGGGCAGCACAACGGCCAGGGCCAGAGTGACAGGGATGAGGAGGAGAGAGACGACGAGTGTCGTGGGGTGGCCTATGACAAGGGCGGGCGACATGCCTATATACAGCTCCTTGTCGGCGCCAAACTTCTTGGCGATAAGCTCGCGCGTGGCGTCAGAGATAGGTTTCAAGCCCTCGATGAAAAGGCTCGTGATGCGCGGTATCAGTTCCATGACAGCACCCATCTTTATGCCGAGACCCAGCGTTGCGGGGATGTTATCCACAAGCTCCTGGCTGTCCTTACATGCCAGACAGCCTATGATGATGCCTATGATGACACCAAGGAAGAGAGGCTCGCCGAAGAGGCCGAACTTCTTCTTCATGCCCTCAGAGTCGATATGCACCTTGTTGATGCCTGGCACATAGTCCAGACCCTTGTTGATGACAACAGCGAAAGGCATGAAGCCCTGGCAGAATGGCTGGGGGATGGAGATGCCCTCCATGCCGGGATAGAACTTCTGGAAACGCTTCGCCGTGACATCGGCGAGGACAAGGGTGATGACATAGCAGATGATGGCGGCGAAGAATCCCCACCATACCGAGTCGGTCATGAAATACACCACAGCGCCGATGAACGCGAAATGCCAGTAGTTCCACAGGTCGATGTTCACTGTCCTCGTGCAGCCAAGGACAAGGAGGAGGAGGTTCACACCCAGGCAGACAGGGATGATGAACGACCCGACAAGGGTGTTGTAGGCGACAGAGGCGGCGGCAGGCCACCCCATATCAAACACCTGGAGCTCAAGGCCGTATATCTCGACGACCTTTGACAGGGCGGGGCCGAGAGAGCTTGTCAGCAGGGCCGTGATGACGCTGAGGCCGACAAAACCGACACCGACATAAAGGCCGCTCTTTAGGGCTTTAGAGAAACGGATGCCTATGCAGACACCAAGAATGGTGAAAATGACTGGCATCATGACGGCTGCACCAAGGCCGATGATGTAAGAGAATACTGATTCCATTGTGTTTATATGATTATTATATATGTATTATTAGGTTTAAGGTATTTATGCATGTAAGGGGGTGGGGGTAGGCAAGGCTATGGCATGACTGCCGCCTATTCTCTGCAAAGTTACCACTTAATTTCCACACACGCAAATAATTAGCTTAAAAAATACCTTTCCTGGTTTCTCAAGTTATATTTCTACGCCCTGAAAGGGCATAGAGCGCATAGCCCAGGGCAAGCGTAGCGACACCCTGGGTAAATACGTGACAGCAATGGTCGCCTTGAAAAGGCAAAAGCGTACACTTGTTATATTTACGCTTCTGCCCTTGCGTACATCAATGGCTCACTATTCCCAGGGTGTCGCTACGCTTGCCCTGGGCTACGAGCAGGCTGCCTTCCAGGGCGCACCTAAAGCATTGTTGAATAGTAATTAGTTACTTGCGAAACTCTTGAAATACCTTTTCACTGCCACGACGCTATGATAACAGACGACAAAGACTGACCTTCCCCCGTCCTCACAGCCGTCCGTGTCGCGTATATGCCCTTACCTTAATATTATATACGAATGATATGGCGAGAACACTGAGGGATGTAGTTCTTGTGTCGTAGTTCGTGCAGTTTCATGGTGTTACCAGTAAAACGCTGTGCCAGTCACGAATCACAAAAACCATTATAAACCCTTTGAAGAGTATGTGGGGGCGAAGCCCCTGATGGCGGGCTTCCGCTTAGGTCTTATAAGAACAAGCTCTTAACGCCCCAAGCTGAAGCCCTACACCACCTTCTTTCAGAAGGCCACCATCCTCTTCAAGGCGATAAACATGCAATGGCTGTGCAAACCGAACGCACAGCCTTTCATGTTTATCGCCTTGTGATTGATGCAAAACCCGACAGGGTGATGCAGCATTCGTCTGAAAATATCTGAGCTTGCTCAAGGATTTTCAGACGAATGCTGCATCTATGGCTCGCAAGAGACATATTTGCATCAAGCGCAAGGGGTTGATTTCTGTTTTTGTTTTTCCAGTTGACACAGGTTTTTCCTAGTGTCCCCTCGTTGCCCTTACTTTCCTTTCAATCGTATAGGCCGAACGCTTTTCTTGTCACAAAACACATCTGCTAAACACTCATATCATGGTCAACAAACGTTAATAATATGTAAACAAATGTAAACGGGGGGGGGGGTAAATGGGCGCATTCTGTAATTTCTTGTGTACCTTTGTGTTGACTTTATCCTGTCTCAGACTTGTGGCGTGTCTCCTGACAGGCATCAGGCTGTGACGGGCATAGTCATTGACCTATTCGGATAACTATAGAAGAGGCTTGTTTTGCTTATGACAGATACTTAAACACAAACTACTTTCTGGCTACAGGAATATATTTGATTTGAAAGCATCGCCGTAGGGAATATGCTTGCCATGGATATTTGTCCGATAACGTCGAGTGTGAGTGAAATTGTTTAGAACTAAAGGATTATTAGAACAAACTATTAGTATTATGATTAACAACTACTCGTTGTCACGTTTCCTTGCAAAGGCTAAGGGAACGCTCATGCTTATTGCTTTCCTTTTCGCCGCAATAAGCGCCAATGCACAAACAACTGTCTCAAAGACATTTACGGCTTGTGCACTGAATGTCGATGGACTGCCATCGGCAATCAATAGTGATGGCCCTGGCAGCACGGGCACAACTCTGATAGGCCAGTATATCGCTAACTCTAAAATAGATATAGCAGGTATCAGCGAGGATTTCAACTATCATAGCGAGCTCTCTGCCGCTGTAAGCGATACTTACAATATGGGCTCATATCGTGGCGGAATAGATATAGACATCACAACAATATTCAACCCTCATTTCAATACTGACGGCCTCATGTTCCTGATGAAGAAGACAACAGGAACGTTCTCTAATGAGAGCTACGTGAAATGGAATGATAATCTTGGTGATCTCTTTAACGGCGCTAACGAGAACATTTCTAAGGGATTCCGTTTTTATACTATCGACCTTGGAGATTATGTGAAGATTGATGTGTATATCCTCCACATGAATACTGCGGAGGATGCTGACCAGATTGCTGTGCAGGACAAGCAGCTGACACAGCTTGCTAATGCCATCCTTGCAAACGGTGACGGCCGTCCAAAACTTATCATCGGCGACACAAACTGCCGTTATACTCGCAATAAAGTGACAGAGAATCTTATCACTCCTCTGTCCACAAGCTATGATATCAATGATGTTTGGGTAGAGAGATGCCTTGACGGTACAGCTCCTACTTATGGAACTTCTGATCTCGTGATAAGCGACAAAACAAATGCTTCTGAGTATCTGACTAAGGAGATTGTTGATAAGATTATATACCTCGTACCGAAAAACTGCACCCTCAGTATGACATGTAAAGAGATGAAGTTTGAGGTTGACGGCTATAAGAAAACTGATGGCACTCTCCTTGGCGACCATGTGCCTGTCATTGCTACTTTCGAGATTTCGGGTACACCAATAGAAGACGAATATAATCCAGGCACACAGGCTAACTTCTGGGTTGGCGAGACACTTGAGACAATAAAGAATAATTATGGCTCTGAGGCTTATCTGTGTAATGTTGGTGCAAAGACGTTCATAACAACAGAAGATAAGGCTGAGGTGAAGGATATTCAAGGCGCTAATGTTGTGAAATGGAAGTTTACAGCGTCAGGAAGTGACTATACTATTACATATGGAGAAAAATGCTTGCAGATGAGCACTACGGGAACTATAATAATAAAGGAAGATACTGGAGTGAGAACTGGATCTGGCACAGCTTTGGAAGTGTCGAAGTCATCAAAAAACCTTGACGCTTATAAATTCTCGAAATCTGGACGTTTCGCAACCGACGAATTGAGTTCTACACGTTACTTTAATGTTGACGATACCGATTATACAAATGGCAAGACCCCTTCTGATTATAACGACTGGCTCTTAATCTCAGAAGACCAGAAGCAGGCATATCTCAACTATGTAGCAGCTTACAACGAGGCCAATGATGTCCGCAAGAATATCAATAACTATTCTTGGGTTATGACCGATGAGCCTGAGCTTTATGATGAGCTGCTCCAGACACTCCTTGAGACTAAAAACACAAACTACAACAATGTAGAAGAGAATATTAAGGAGCTTAATGATATCGTAGATGCTATAAAGAACCGCAAGGGTTATAATGTCGTCATCACATCTGCCAACAAGAGCGGAGACTGGTATTATGCTACTCTCTGTCTGCCATGGAACGCATGGGTACCAAAGGGAGTATCAACATTTACCGGCTCATATAAGGAAGACAAGGATGATACCCGTTACATCACTATGAATGAGTATGAAAATGCTAACAAGCATTCTAACGGCCTGACCGTCATACCTGCCGGTATCGGAGGTTATATCCTGAAGACACAGGCTGAGGGAACATATACATTCTACAGAACAGGAAAACCTGCTGATGCTCCAGCAACATCAAATTACCTGAATGGCAACCCAAGCATGGAGAATGTCATGCCGACAGACAGCGAGACAGGAAAAGTCTATGTCCTTGCAAATAAGAATAAAGGTCTCGGCTTCTACATCCTTGCTGCAAACAACCCCATCAGGCACAACTGCGCTTACATCGTCCTCGAGCCGGAGAAGGTGGCACAGATAAAGTGCGTGTCTTTCCTCTTTGACGATATCTCTACAGCTATCGACAAGGCTGAGACAGAGACTGGCGTGAAGACCACAGCGGTATATGGCGTGGCTGGCGAGCAGCGTAGCGCTATGCGCCGTGGCATAAACATCGTGCGCATGTCCGACGGTACAGTGCGTAAGGTGGCTGTGAAATAAACATTTTGATGTCTTCTCCTGTTAGTGGCGACAAAAATGTCAGCTTCTAACAGGGGAAGATACGGACAATAATAGAAGATAGAATCAACAAACACTGAATTGTTATGAATAAGAAAATATATACAGCCCCGACATTCGAGCCTTTCACAACAGAGGAACTGATGGAGGATATTAAGATTGTTGGCGCGTCAGGTGCTCCGGCTACGGTGGATGAAACCCTCTCTAAGAAGAACAATATCGACATGGAGTTTGAGGAGGAGGAGCCCTCAAACCCTCATTACAAGAACTACTGGGATTTGAACAACTAATCCCCCCAGTCATCATGCAGCCTACGGATAGTATGTGCTGGCTGTCATGACAATAATAACAAAAACAGCGCGAGACATCGGCTAAGGGTATATCCATCCTTACTGATGTCTCGCGCTTTGTGTGTATCTCCGGCTGTGTGGCTCATGGGAGATATATCGGTACTATTCTGTGTTGTCCACAGCCTTGGGGCTTTGTGCCACAACCGATAAACCCTGTGGAGCGACGCCCTGAAAGGGCAACCTGCACATAGCCCAGGGCAGAGCGTAGTGAGACCGTGGGTCGAATGAAGCGGCACCCTGGGTTATGTTCCAGTCCAAACAAACGCCCTGTAAGGGCAGAAGCATTAACCGAGGGGCGTCGCCCGAAGGACATGTATTTTTACTTTGCATTAGGACCTTGCCTGCAGGCGTCGCCTTTGGCGCATGCTTCTGCCCTTACAGGGCGGTAATAATGCGCTGCATTATACCCAGGGTGCCGCTCCTAAAAACCTGCGGTTTTCCGTCGCTCTGCCCTGGGCTATGTGCTCTTTGCCCTTCCAGGGCGTCACAGCTCACACGGTTAGGTCACCGCTCTCCACTGGGTTTGTCGGTTGTGCCGGCTTTGTCCACTGTCTCTGGGCTTGCAGTCCACAGCCTCGGTGGGACGTTGTCCATGGTCTTGAGGCCTTCAGTTCACGGTCTCTGGGCTTGCAGTCGCGCCCCGTCGGGGCTGTGGGTATCTGTCGGGGCTGAGGGTGTCTGTAGGGACTGAGAGCCCTCTGACAAGCTCCTGATTTGTGGGGTTGTGTCGGGGCTAACGGTCGCATATTTTCGGAGCTAAGGTCATTTCCCAAGCCTCTCCTTCCACAGTTCGTAGGCTGCCTTGTAGTCAGCCACATCCTCTACAGGTTTCTCTGTCGCTATGTGCTTCAGCGTCTTGAAGGCGTCGTCAGTGTCCTTGTATATACCGGCTCCGATGCCAGCCCCGTATGCCGCGCCTACAGAGCCGTCAGTCTCGTACAGCTCTATCGTCGCTCCTGTCACAGCGGCGAGGGTGCGGCGGAAGAGTGGCGAGAGGAAGAGGTTGGCGTGGCCGGCCTTGATGGTCTTTATCTCCATGCCCATGCCCGACATTATCTCCATGCCGTAGGCGAAGGAGAAGGCTATGCCCTCCTGTGCCGCACGCAGCATGTGGGCCTTGGTGTGTATGTTGAAGTTGATGCCGTGGACACTCGCGCCCGGGTTCTCGTTCTGCAAGACACGCTCGGCACCATTGCCGAATGGTATGACGCTCAGTCCGCAGGCACCCACGGGCACGCTCTCGGCCATGGTGTTCATGTCTCCGTATGATATTCCCTCTGGTGCCACGGTGCGTTTCATCCATGCGTTCAGTATGCCTGTGCCGTTGATGCATAGCAGCACGCCGAGACGTGTGTCCGGCTGGCGGTGGTTGACATGTGCGAAGGTGTTCACGCGAGAGAGCTTGTCATAGTTCACCTCGCCCAGCACGCCATACACCACTCCCGATGTCCCGCCTGTCGCCGCTATCTCTCCCGGCCGCATCACATTCAGCGACAGGGCGTTGTTAGGCTGGTCGCCACCACGGTAGGCGACAGGTGTGCCGGCCGGAATGCCCAGCTCACGGGCGACACTCTCGCAGACACGCGACTGCACAGCGAATGTAGGCACTATCTCAGGGATGACAGACTCGGGGAATCCGAAATGGCTCATGACATCCTGCGAGACGCTGTCTGTCTTGAAGTCCCAGAACATGCCCTCAGAGAGGCCGGAGACGGTCGTCTTGCGGTCTCCGCCAGAGAGACGCATGGCGATATAGTCGCCGGGGAGCATAATCTTGTCAATCTTCGCGAACAGCTCCGGCTCGTTCTCCTTCACCCATGCCAGCTTTGCGGCGGTGAAGTTGCCGGGCGAGTTGAGCAGATGCTCCAGGCAGCGCTCATGGCCTATGGCGTCGAACGCCTCGTTGCCATACTTCACGGCACGGCCGTCACACCATATTATTGACGGGCGTAGGACGTTGCAGTCCTTGTCAACACATACAAGGCCGTGCATCTGGTATGATATGCCTATCGCCTTTACAGCGGCGAGAGCTGCGGTGCCGCCCGCCTTCCCGGCCACACGCTGTGTGGCGTGTTGCAGCTCTGTCCACCACATCTCCGGGTCTTGCTCTGCCCATCCCGCCTCACGCGACAGGATAGGAGCCTCTGTGTCGGGATACTGTGCGCTGGCCACTGTCTGTCCTGTCTGTGCGTCAACGAGCGACGCCTTTACCGACGATGTGCCAATGTCATAACCAAGCAGATAGTCTTTTTCCATAATGATTGGGTACGTTATTTATTAGGTTAGTATATTCTGTGTATATAACGGGTTATCAGTAAAACCCTGTGTCAGTTACGCATCACAAAAACCGGGGGATAAACCCCTTGAAGAGTATGTGGGGGCATAGCCCCTGGTGTCGTGCTTCCGCTTTGGTCTTATAAGAGCAAGCTCTTAACGCCCCAAGCTGAAGCCCTACACCACCTTCTTTCAGAAGGCCACCATCCTCTTCAAGGCGATAAACATAAGTGCCTCTGCGTTCGGTTTGCACAGCCATTGACTCCGTCGAAGGCTGGCTGTGCTCAGCATAGTCAAAGCGAGCTCGGCTCTGCGTTCGATTTGCACAGCCATTGACTTCGTCGAAGGCTGGCCGCACTCGGCATAGTCAAAGCAAGCTTTGCCTCTGCTCTCGTTTGCACAGCCATTGATGTTTATCGCCTTGTGATTGATGCAAAACCCGATAGGGTGATGATGTAGCCGTCTGAAAATATCTGAGCTTGCTCAGGGAGTTTCAGACGGATGCATCATCAATGGCTCGCAAGAGACATTTTTTGCATCAAGCGCAAGGGGTTGATCCCCTGTTTTTGTCTTCCCAGTTGACACAGGATTTCCCGAGTGCCCCTATATAACTCTTGGCAAAGGTAACAATAATATCCGAAACTGACAAGAGATAGATGGAATAATTCGATGTTGCACGGCTGAAAGCCTTGTACCTGCCGTCCGGTAATATTATCTGGATACAATCTTGTAACTTATCCGGACAGCCTATAGGGTAAGCCTTTGGCAAACAAGCCCCGAGGGGGCGCGACCGTTAGAAACCCCACCTGTAGCTATGGAGGAGGCGAAGCCGACGACGGAGCGAAAGGTGGGGTGAACATGTGGCCTCTATATATAAGAGAGCTTCGAAGAAGCGACACACGTCCACGTAGTCAATCCATCGTATAAATTTAGTCTATCGGCGTTTGTCGTCTCTTCTTTACCCGTTCTACTATACCCCACCTTACTTCCCTACGGTCAGTGAGTCCAAGGACAAGTCTCTCTCTCAGTCGCTGTCATGTGGTTCCCACTGCTTAACCCAAGTTTGATACCCCCAAATTATTTTCAACGATTTTTGTCCCATTTGA